>NZ_LZKE01000159.1:0-80987 GCF_001672675.1 Mycobacterium sp. E2327 | reverse complement strand
GTTCGAGTTCGCGGCGGTGATGCAAAGGCGGTACGAGCAGCAGGTCGGCGGTTTGGTCGCCGATCAAGTGGCGGATCAGTGGCGGGATCGTCTTATCGAACTCCTTGGTGGGCGTGAGTTCGTCGAGTAGCGCGAGGAGCGCACGGGTCATGTGCTGCCCCTCGGGGGATGCCGTGAAACGCCGCCGCTTGATGGCGTCGAGCAGCGCGTTGGCCTCGGTGGCGTCGTGCGGACGCATCGCGTCGACCACACCCATCAGGTGGCCGATGACGTTCCAGAGGTGTAGGTACGCGTCCTTATCGTCGTCGGACAGGTTCACGCCGAGACGGCCCATCGGGTCGCCGACGACATACCAGAAAGAGAGGATGGTCGCGGCCATGTCCTCCTGGTTGATCGGTTCGCCCCAACGGGGGTAGTTCCACATGCCGGGGTGCTTACCGGCGCGGTCCTTGATCAGGTGACGCACCGCGGCATGCATCAGGCGGACGTGTTGGATCGCGCGCAGGCCCTTGCCCTTTGGATCGAGGCCGCCGGTGGTGCATGCGTCGATCAGGAACTGGCCGGTCTCCATCACCCGACGCCGTGCATTCGTGTCGAGCTGGCCGGTCAGATACAGCACCTTCACGGCGTAACTGTCCGCGTAAGCCGACGGCAGCGACGCGCAGAACAGGCAGAGCGTGATGAGTAGGCCGTTCTCCTCGAACACCTGTTGCCCCCGCTTGATCTTGTCCGGGTCGGCCCACGCGGGCAGGGATAGCGAAGTTTTCAGGTAGACCTCGAGTTCCTTTGGCAAATCCGTTGGCGCCGGCTGGTCGTTGCGCACGAGTGTGCGCATGATGCGATTGACGTCGTTGACGTCCCGTTTAAACACTTTCCCGACCACGTCGTCGACCGGCTTATCACCCACCCGTCGCATGCGCTCGAGGTGCCCGTTTGTCCATCTCGAGCTTCCATTTGCCGCCATCCGCACAGCATTGCAGATTTGGCGTCGTTGGCGAAGGCCCAATCTGCCATGAGAATTGTTAGAAAAGCGATGCGATCCCGGGCCAAAGGCGCTGCGCCGCACCAAGAAGTTATCGATCGGCGCCGAGACCGTAACGCGGTGTGGTGCATAGTTTTCACGTACTCTTTCTAGATTCTTGTCGCCACCCATTTGTATCCGTGTTGTTTGGCCCCGATTCGCGAGGATGGACACGATGGTCGACGTCAACGACGAATTCATGCACGAGGCCGGGCCGCACCCGGATTGGCAGGAAAGCTTCTTTTTCAGTTGGTTCGACGCCGAATCGGACGCGGTGGGATTGGCGCGGATCGGATATCGGCCCAGCAATCACACCGCCGACGCGATCCTGTACACGATGCGCGATGGCCGCGTCGAGGGCGGCTACGCGAAGCTGCACGCCCGCTACTCCGGTACCCCGGAGCCCGACCACCTCAAAGTGGGGGCTTTGGAGTTTCAAATGATCGAACCGATGTCGAAGTGGCGGCTATTGCTGCGGGGCCGCCACGAGGTCGACCTGACCTGGACCGCGTTGCACGCGCCGTTCGATTACCACGCCGAAGCCCCTCCTGGGGCATACCTGCCGTCCGGCATCGCCGACACACACATGGAGCAGTCCGGATGGGTCACCGGCCGGGTCAGAATGAACGGCGCGACCTACCCCATCGACGGCCTCGGCCAGCGAGACAAGTCCTGGGGCGTCCGCTTGTGGAGCAGCATCGAGCGCTGGGACTGGAACACCGTGCTGCTAAGCCCCGACTTCACCATGAACTGCACACACCTGTACGAGAATGGCCGGGCCTACCCGACCGGCTACATCTTCCACGACGGCGCCTGCCACGCGGTGGCGCAGTTGACTGTGGACCACGAGTGGTCCGGCCATCAGGTTCCCTGCGCCTCGCGGATGGTGGTCACCGACGTCAGCGGTTTGCGGCTCGAGATTCGCGGGCGAGTCATCGCCCAATCCTGTTTGTGGAAAAGGGGTTTGGTGATCCAGGAGTCGGCGACGCGATTCGAAACGGTCGTCGACGGCCGACCGTTCACCGGTCTCGGCATCACCGAGCACGCCTGGCACGCCGGTCTGGTGGGCTCGCTGCGGGTGCTGCCGCGGATGGGGCCGGCGGCGCGGATGATCATGCCCTGATCAGGGCATCGCCTCTGCCCAGGCGATGTGCCCGGCGAACTGAAGCGACCTCGCCATCTCGCCGTAGCGATTCTTCAAGTCCGCGTACGCGATGGCGTCTCCGCGGGCGTGCGCCACAAGAGCTTTCAGTCGCAACAGCCAGATGTCACGCATGGCCGAGCCGTCGGTCGGCGCCGCCGCCAGCCGATCGATCGCGGCCTCGGCCTCGGCGACGTCGGCGTCGGTCCCGCGGTCCAGCAGCGTCTCCACCAGGACCCCCGTCGCCGGAAAGCCCCACGCTCCGCACATCTGTTGCCCCTCGCGGAACAGATCGTTGACGGCCGCGCGCACGAGCAATACGGCTTCGTCGCGATCTCCACCCCGAGCCCGCTCCCGCGCCAAATACGCGTCGACGAAACGCAATTCGCCCAGGTTCGCTCTGCGGCGCCGGAACACGTCGCTGAGTTCCGCCAGCAGCTTCTCGCCGCGCTCCCGATCGGCAGCCGTTGGACGGTGCACCCGTGCGACGCCCGGCGCCATCTGGGTGAAGGCCAATGCGACGTCGTCACCGGATCGTTCGATGATCCGCAGCGCATCTTCGCTCTCGCGCACCGCCCGATCGTCGGCCGCCAGGACGCCGAGCGGGATGCCCGGGTTGTAGATGTAGGCGACGACCAATGCGTACGACATGGGGTCGGCCTTGCGGGCCATGGCGAGGCCCTGCTGCTGGTCGTCCTGCCATCCGGGTAGGCCCAGGCTGTATCGGGCGAGCGCCCGTGTCGTGAAGGCGACCGCCAGGGGGGACCCTACGAAGAAGTTGCCCTTGGACGGGTCACCGTCGGCCAGGTCGATGACCGTCTGTGACCACCGCAGCACGTCGGACCACTGATTGTTCTCCATCTTGGCGAAGATCAGCGAAACGGACAGCCCCACCGTCAAGGTCGCGTCGCCGAGCGCCTCGGCGAGCGTCCAGGCTTCGGACGCCAGCTCCGCGGCTTCGGGCGCCCGGGCTTGATGCGCGTGCTCCATCACCAGCCCGGCCATCCCGATGGCCAGTGACACCTTGTCCCCGACGGCGGCGCACAACTCCCGCAATTCGTCGAATCGATCGGCGACTGCGCGCGCGTTGATTCGCCAGGCGATGCCGCACAACATGGTGCGCGGGGCGATGCGCATGGTTGCCCGATGGGGGTCCTCCGCGGGCAGCCGGTCGGCAATCGTTTGGGCGCGTTCCCAACTCAGTCGAGCGGCGTTCGCGTCGCGGTTGGTGGCCCACGTCGCCGCACGCATGTGCCAGCTGAATGCGGCGTGCGGATCACCGGCGGCCTCCAGGTGCTCGGCGATCAGCGCCGCATTCTGGTCGGCCGCCGCCTGGTCGCGTGATTCGATCGCGGCGGCGACCCGCCGGTGCAGCTCGGCGCGATCCGATCGCAGCTGTGATTCGTAGGCCACGGTGCGGATCAGCGGATGGCGGAACACATACCTGGGTTCCCCGGTGAACCGGATCTGGTCGATGAGCTCGGCCGCCAGCAGGTCGTCCAGGCTGGGCTCGATGCCCAGCGTTTCCAGCAGGTCCGGGCTGAATCGCGACCCGATCACCGCCGCGGCGCTCAGGGTGCGCTTGGCCGCCCAGTCCAGGCGGTCGATACGCGCGGCGATGGTCGCCTGCAGCGTGACCGGCACCCGGACCTCGGTGACCGCCGCCGCCGACACGTACGCGCCGCGGCTGCCGCGCAGCACACCGCGCTCGGCGAGGTCGCGCACCATCTCCTCGACGAAAAACGGATTACCGGCAGCGCGCTCGGCGATCACCCCGGCCAGGTCGCTGACCGACGGGTCCGGCCCGAGCAAGTCCCCGGCCAGTGCCGCGGCTTCCGAATCACTCAGCGGCGCAAGGGCGATGGTCTGCGCGCCGGTCACCTTGCTCAACGGCCCCCGATACTCGGGACGGTAGGTGAGCACCACCAGCGACGGTGTCTGCGGGGCCACCGCGACGAAGTCGGCCAGCATCGAGCCGCTGACCTCGTCGATCCAGTGCACGTCCTCGATGACATACACGGCCGGGGATTGGCGGGCCAGCAACGCGGCATTGACCAGCGCGGTCAACCGCCGCCGCCGGGCATCCGGGTCGATCGTCGGCAGCGCAACGTCGGGATCGGCGATGCGCAACAAGTCATCGAGGAGCAACAGGTCATCCGGCTCGGCGTCGGGCACCCGGGACCGCAGCTCCGCGCGCGCTTCCGGCGGGTCGAGATCGGCCACCCGGAAGCTCGCCCGCAGCATCCGCGCCACCAAATAGAAGGGCACGTCGCTGGCGTGCGACTCGCAGAAGGCGGTGAACACGTCGACACCCCGGGCCTCGGCCATCGCCGTGACCTCGCGCGCCAGGCGGCTCTTGCCGATGCCCGGCAACCCCACGACACTGACCACGGCGCCGTGCACGTCGATGGCGCGCTCAAGCAAGCCCTCGATGGCCGACATCTCCCACTGCCGACCGACCAGATTCGACTCGGCACGCCGGACGGCGCGATGGTCATCACCCGCGCCCAACAGCCGATGGGCGCGGACCGGCGCGTCGACACCCTTGATTTGAACCAGCTCGGATTCACCGATAGCCGCGGCGCCCTCGACAAGCCGCGCGGTCGACGCGCTGAGCATCACCGCACCCGGCGGGGCCACCGATTCCATCCGCTGGGCGAGGCCGACCTGCTCGCCGATGGCGGTGTAACCGAAAGGCCCGGAACCGATTTCGCCCGCGATCACCTGACCGGAGTTGAGACCGACGCGCAACCGCAGTTCGATGCCGTCGCGCTTGTCGACCTCGGCTGCCAGCCGGGCGGTCTCTTCCTGGATGCCCAGCGCCGCAAGGCAAGCCCGGATGGCGTGGTCCTCCAACGCGACCGGCGCGCCGAACACGGCCATGATGCCGTCGCCGGTGAACTTGTCGACCGTCCCGCCGTACCGCTCGACCACCGCGGCGCAGCGGTCAGCCAGGTCCGCCATGATTTGCAGCAGCCGTTCCGCGCCGACCGCCGAGGCGATTTCCATCGAGCCGACCACGTCGGCGAACAGGACCGTGACCTGCTTGTACTCGGGGTGGGCGTCGCCGTCTTGGACTGCCGAGCCGCAGCTGTGGCAAAACCGCGCGTCCTTGAAGGGCTCGGTGCCACACGTCCGACACACTGCTCCGGCCGTCATCCGACCTCCGCCAATCCGGGCCCACCGTTTGCTGGGTGCTCTCAGGATAGGTTGCCGCGGTCACAAGGGCATGTTTGATACCCGTGTCGGCGATTTTGACCTGCGGGGATGAGGATCGGTAAGCTGCTCGGTTGGCGTGCGGTACGCCGGGGCCTCGGGTCAATGTCGGTCGCCGAGAATTAACCCCACCGCGAACGCCTGACTGGCACCCGGCTCGACCCGGGATCCACACCCTCGTACAAGAGGCCTGAGAAGAGAAGGTAAGCGCTGTGCCCACCTACGCGCCAAAGGCGGGTGACACCACGCGGTCGTGGTACGTCATCGACGCCACGGACGTGGTGCTTGGCCGCCTTGCCGTCGCGGCAGCCAACCTGCTGCGCGGCAAGCACAAGCCGACGTTCGCCCCCAACGTCGACGGCGGTGACTTCGTCATCGTCATCAACGCCGAAAAGGTCGCCCTGTCCGGCGACAAGCTGCAGCAGAAGCTGGCCTACCGCCACTCGGGCTATCCCGGCGGGCTGCACAGCCGCACCACCGGCGAGTTGCTGGAAAAGCACCCGACTCGCGTCGTGGAGAAGGCGATCGTCGGCATGCTCCCCAAGAACAAGCTCAGCCGACAGATCCAGCGCAAGCTTCGCGTCTATGCAGGTCCGGAGCATCCCCACACCGCTCAGCAGCCGGTTCCGTACGAGATCAAGCAGGTGGCCCAGTGACCGAGACAACCGAGGCGCTCGAAACCCCGGAGACCCCTGCGGCCCCCGAGGCCGAGGCTCCCGCCGCCCGCCCCGCCGAGGCGTTCGTCTTCGAGCGGCCCATCCAGACCGTCGGCCGCCGCAAGGAGGCCGTGGTGCGGGTGCGCATCGTGCCCGGCACCGGCAAGTTCGACCTCAACGGCCGCAGCCTGGAGGACTACTTCCCCAACAAGGTGCACCAGCAGCTCATCAAGGCCCCGCTGGTCACCGTCGACCGGGTGGAGAGCTTCGACGTCTTCGCCCTGCTGCATGGCGGCGGCCCGTCGGGTCAGGCCGGCGCGCTGCGCCTGGGCATCGCCCGGGCGCTGATCCTGGCCTCGCCCGAGGACCGGCCCGCGCTGAAGAAGGCCGGCTTCCTCACCCGTGACCCGCGTGCCACCGAGCGCAAGAAGTACGGGCTGAAGAAGGCGCGCAAGGCGCCGCAGTACAGCAAGCGCTGATCAGCATCACTTTCTGGCCGCAAAAGAACGTCGTGCGGCGTGTCTGCGCGCGTTCGCGCCTGGTTTCGGTCAGAAAAGAACGGGCACGTTAGGTGTCTGAGCGTCAACTGTGAGAGGTTTTACCGCATGGGTCGACTATTCGGCACCGACGGTGTTCGCGGGGTCGCCAATCGCGAGTTGACCGCCGAGCTGGCGTTGGCCCTGGGCGCCGCGGCGGCCCGGCGCCTGGCGAGTTCGGGCGGACCGGGCCGGCGGGTGGCCGTGATCGGCCGCGATCCGCGGGCCAGCGGCGAGATGCTGGAGGCCGCGGTGATCGCCGGGTTGACCAGCGAGGGCGTCGACGCGCTGCGGGTCGGCGTGCTTCCCACCCCCGCGGTGGCCTACCTGACCGGCGCCTACGACGCCGACTTCGGGGTGATGATCTCCGCGTCGCACAACCCGATGCCCGACAACGGCATCAAGATCTTCGGTCCCGGCGGTCACAAGCTGGACGACGCAACCGAAGACCAGATCGAGGAGCTGGTTGCGGCGGGACCGGGGCTGCGGCCCGTCGGCGCCGGAATCGGCCGGGTCGTCGACGCCGAGGATGCGGCCGACCGCTACCTGCGCCACCTGTCCAAGGCGAGCACGCTGCGCCTGGACGGCCTGACCGTGGTGGTCGACTGCGCCCACGGCGCGGCGTCGTCGGTGGCGCCGCGCGCCTACCGCGCGGCCGGGGCGCGGGTGATCGCCATCAACGCCGACCCCAACGGGCTCAACATCAACGACGGCTGCGGTTCGACGCACCTGGACGCGGTGAAGGCGGCGGTCGTCGACCACCGCGCCGACCTGGGCCTGGCCCACGACGGGGACGCCGACCGGTGCCTGGCCGTCGACGCCAACGGAAAGCTGGTCGACGGCGACCACATCATGGTCGTGCTCGCGTTGGCGATGCGGGACGCGGGCGAGCTGGCCTCCGAGACGCTGGTGACCACCGTGATGAGCAACCTCGGGCTGCACCTCGCCATGCGGTCGGCGGGCATCGCCGTGCGCACGACCGGCGTCGGCGACCGCTATGTGCTGGAGGAGCTGCGGTCCGGGGACTACAGCCTGGGCGGCGAACAGTCCGGGCACATCGTGATGCCCGCGGTGGGCTCCACCGGGGACGGCATCGTCACGGGACTGCGATTGATGAACCGCATGGTGCAGACCGGCGCCTCGCTGGCCGAGCTGGCCTCGGCGATGCGGGCGCTCCCGCAGGTGCTGATCAACGTCAAGGTGGCCGACAAGGCCACCGCCGCCGCGGCGCCCTCGGTGCAGACCGCGCTGGAGCAGGCCGAGGCCGAACTGGGTGACACGGGCCGAATCCTGTTGCGCCCCTCGGGAACCGAGCCGATGATCCGGGTCATGGTGGAGGCGCCCGAAGAGGATGTCGCGCAGCGGGTCGCCAGCCGGGTCGCCGAAGCGGTGAGCGGCGCGCGCTGATCCCTTAGGGGAACCCCGGCGCGCCATCGGGCGTCGGATTAGGCATGAGATTCGATAGCTCGGCAGTGCTCAACGTCGCCGACCGGATGGACGCGGCCACCGATCTCCTCGACCGCGCGGTGGCAGATCACTTGGCGCGGTTGACTTTCGGCGGTGCGGTCGCCGGCCGGGCGCACACCGCGCGCGGCGACGCCCTGCGGGTGCAGCTGGAGCGACTGACGGCCGAGGTGACGCGGTGGTCGCGCGCGGCGGCAGAGACGGCCGCGGCCCTGCGGGCCGGCGCCGAGAACTACGCCGACGCCGAGTTGTACGCCGCGGCGCGGATCGCCTGATCGTGGCCGACCGGTTGGACGTCGCGGAGCGGCTTGCCGAGGGCCGCTCCGCCGTCGAGCACACCGAGGCTTACGTGCGGGCCTGCCACGCGCTCGGTTACCAACATCCCGGCCTGACGGCGCATCCCGCCCAGGTCCGCGATTGGTACGACGGCGAAGAAGGCCTGGACCTGCACGCGCTCGACAGCGACTGCGCGGAATTGCGGGCCGCGGCCGCGGCGGTCATGGAGGCGCTCGGGCTGCAGCGGGCGCAGCTTGCCGAGCTCGCCGGGGCGTGGCTGGGGTCGGGCGGCGACGCCGCGGTCCGGTTCCTGGAGCGCCATTGTGGCGCCGCGAGCGCGGTGGCCGCCGAGGTCCGCGCGGCGGCCCAGCGGTGCGAGTCGCTGCGCGACAACCTCTGGTACCTGGTCGATTCCAAGGTCGCGACGGCCATCGCCATCGACGAGGGCACGCGGGCGCAGCGGCCGGCGTGGTTGGCGGCGGCCGCCGCGGTCACGACCGGCGCGGGGGACCGGGCCGGCGCCGAGGAGGTGGTCCGTCAGGAGATAACCCCATACGTGGACAACGAGATTCGCGACGACTGGCTGACCACGATGCGTTCGACGGCCGAGGGGGTGGACACGTCCTACGCCATGGTGATCGACCGGATGGCCGCCGCGCCCGCGGCGTGCTTCGAGGTGCCCGGCGATCTCGGGCCCGCCCAGCAGCCCCACCCGCCGACACCGCCGGCCGCGCCTCCGCCGGGCGCGGCGGGCCCGTCGGGCGGGGCGGTCGCGCCGACCCCGCTTCCCGCTCCGCCGGCGAATCCCGTTGCGGCGCCTGCCTTGTCGACCACGCCACCGGCGTTGCCCGACCTGGGCGCGGCGTCGGCATTGCCCACGGGTGAGGCGGGCGGCGGCCCGGGCGGGCTCGGCGGCCTCGGTGGGCTCGGCGCGCTGGCCAATCGGATCGTCGACGCGATGGGCTCGCTGCTGGGCCCGCCAGACGACCAGGCGGCCATCGACGACGCGTTCGACGACGAAGGGGATCCGTTCCACGACCCGAAAGACGTTGCTGAGGAAAGCGATTCGGAAGAGGCTGGGCCGGTGCAGGAGGGTCAGCCGGTTGACGAGGCGCCCCCGGCGGCCGCGGCGGCTCAGCCGGTCGACGCGCCGGCGCCGGTCGACGCGCCAGCGCCAGTGGCGGCGCCGCCAGAGCCCGCAGCTGCGCCGCCGGAGCCCGCATCGGGGCCGCCGGTAGCCGAGGCATCGACGCCGTGCGAGATTGCCGCGGACCAGCTTCCGCAGGCCGGGCAGTGACGGCTCAGGCGGGCCGCATCTCGAGTACGTCCTCGACGAAGCGCATGGCTTCGCCGGGGTCGGCCGCCAGGGGGTTGACCAGCAGCGTCGTCACACCGGACTCGGCGAAGGCGGCCAGACGTTCGGCGACGTATCCGCGGGGGCCGACGAGCGACATCCCGCGCACCAACTCGTCGGGCACCAACGCGGTGGCCTCGCGCTTGCGCCCCGACAGGTACAGCTCCTGGATCCGGTCCGCCACCTCGCCGAAACCGTAACGCGTGGCCAGGCTGTGGTAGAAGTTGCGGCCCTTGGCGCCCATCCCGCCGAGGTACAGGGCGAGCTGCGGCTTGCTCCAGGCCAGCCGGTCTTCGACGTCGTCGCCGATGGCCAGCGACGCGTGCACCATCACGTCGAGCGGGCCCAGCGCCGGGTCGCGCTTGGCGGCGCCGGCGGCCAACGCCTCGCCCCACACCAGATGCGCCTTGTCGGGAAGGTAGAAGACGGGCTGCCAGCCCTCGGCGATCTCGGCGGTGAGCTCGACGTTCTTCGGGCCCAGCGCCGCGATCGAGATTGGAATTCGTTCGCGCACAGGATGATTGATGAGCTGCAGGGCCTTGCCCAGCCCGGTTCCGCGGTCCGCGGGCAACGGGATCTGGTAGTGCTTGCCGGCGTATTGCACCCGCTCGCGGCGCCACACCTGGCGACAGATCTCCACGATCTCGCGGGTGCGGCCCAACGGCGCGTCGAACTCGACGCCGTGGAATCCTTCCATCACTTGTGGCCCGGAGGTGCCGATGCCGAGACGAAATCGCCCGTCGGACACGAAGTCCAGGCCCGCCGCGGTCATCGCCAGCAGCGACGGCGTGCGGATGTAGATGGGCAACACCCCCGACGCCAGCTCGACGGTGTTGGTCTTGGCGGCCAGATACCCGAGCTGGCTGACGGCGTCGAAGGCATACGCCTCGGCCACCACCGCCACCTCGATGCCGGCCTTTTCGAGTTCGACGACGCGGTCGACGGCCTCGTGAAAGCCGCCCGAGTAGTCCAGAGCGATCCCGATTCGCATCAACGACTCTTACCACGGGCGTGGCGAATCGGGCGCGCTACTTCAGCAGCGCGACGACCTTCTCTTCGAGCGCGACCGGCTCGGCCTCGGGGTCCACCGGAACCGTCCGCGGCAGCTTCACGTCCGGATCGGCGAAGTCGCGATACTTCTTGTCGCCGCCCAGCGCGTAGAGCAGGTATCCGGTCAGCAGCGCCCGGACCGATCGCTGGGTGCGTCGGTGCGGGCCCGGCAGCCCGACCACCTTCGTCAGTCGCCGGCCCTCGACGAGCCCCCCGGGCTGGGCCTTGGCGACGATGCGCAACGTGGCCGCCTCCCACGCGGCGTCCAGCGCCAGGGCGTTGGAGTTCAACGACTTCGGGTCGCCCGGCGCGGTCAGGATCTGGCCCGGGACCTTCAGCGTCGCGGCGGGCTGCTCGGCCGGGGGACTGGTAACTGCCGGGAAGAGCGCCGCGACGGCCGCGGGCTTGTCGGGCATCCCGGCCGCGGCGAACACGGCGGCCGAGCCGCCGAAGCCGTGGCCTACCACGCCGAGCTTGGCGGGATGCACGCTGATGTTGCCGGGCCCCAGGCGCACGCCCGCCACGATGTCGAGGGCGGTACCGAGATCGAAGGCGAAGTTCAGCACGGAGGGCGCCAGCCCGCGCTGGGTGTCGGGGGCGCCGGCGACGATGCCCCAGGAGGCAAGGTGCTCCAGCAGGCCCGAATATCGGTCCGCGCCGGCCAGCCAATCATGGCCGAACGCGATGCCGGGCAGGTTGAGGCCGGCTTCGGGCGTGTACACCACTCCTGGCAAACCGGCGAAGGCCAGGTCGCCGCGCAAAACACGGTGCGGGCCACGGCGGCTGAGAGCTGCGACGAGCTTGCGGGTGCGGGCCACGCATCGACGTTAGCGCATGGCGTCTTAGGCGATGACCTCGATCAGGCCCACCCGCCACAGCACCGCGTACAGCTGGCGCAGCGGGATGCTCAGCAAATGCGCGGCGGCGTCCGCCAAGGGGTCGCCCCCGGCGCCGATCGGCGTCCGGCGGGGCTGCTTCGGCGCCGGCTTGACGGCCGCTCGGGTCGCGGGCGGGCTGGTAGCCACGTCGTCGTACAGAACAGCGGTCATGATTCCCTCCTGGAAGCTGTCACGCGGGCGAAAGATTCAAGAGTTGTCTTTATCTGAATGCGGCACACGCCCGATATTCGATTCGTTTTTACGTTCACGGATTGCGGAAAATGACGCGCCTACGGGTTAGCTGTACAGTCGTCATTCATCATCTGGCGAGTGTCAGTGCCGTCGCTTTCCGCTGGCCCGGTGCCATAGATTTCGCAGTTCGCATTACTCCCCGGTGGTTGCCAGTACTAGCCGATGCCGCGAAGCATAAATGCACAGTTCGCTGCGGCAATGACGCGCCCGAAAACGTCGGTAATACATCAGGTGAAATGAGCTTCGGGTTTATGAATAAGGCATGAATTCAAATGAACCCGCGGTGACGCCGGGTGGTCGGGTCTGGCGTGGGATTCCGGTGCGCGGCGCCGCCCTGACGGCGGACTGCCCGGGTTAGCCCCAGGTCAGCCGCGTAAAGGGGGCTTGCCGGGATGCCTGCCGTACCCTAGTCAGAATGTGCGGGATCGTCGGCTACGTCGGGCAGCGCCCGGCCTGCGAGGTCGTCATGGACGCGCTGCGCCGGATGGAGTACCGCGGCTACGACTCGTCGGGAGTCGCCCTGGTCGACGGCCACGGCAAACTCACCGTGCGGCGACGTGCCGGCCGGCTGGCCAACCTGGAGTCAGCCATCGAGGAAACGGCCGCGACGGCGCCGGAATCGCTGGCCGGCACCACCGGCCTGGGCCACACCCGCTGGGCCACCCACGGCCGCCCGACCGACCGCAACGCACACCCGCACCGCGACGCCGCGGGCAAGATCGCCGTCGTCCACAACGGCATCATCGAGAACTTCCCGGCCCTGCGCCACGAGCTGGAGGCGGCCGGGGTCGAGTTCGCCAGCGACACCGACACCGAGGTCGCGGTGCACCTGGTGGCGCAGGCCTACCGAAATGGACCGACCGCTGGTGATTTCCCGGCCTCGGTGCTGGCGGTGCTGCGCCGCCTCGAGGGCCACTTCACCCTCGTGTTCGCCAACGCCGACGAGCCGGGCACCATCGTGGCCGCGCGCCGCTCCACCCCGCTGGTGCTCGGGATCGGCGACGGCGAGATGTTCGTCGGCTCCGACGTGGCGGCGTTCATCGAACACACCCGCAACGCCGTCGAACTCGGACAGGACCAGGCGGTCGTGATCACCGCGGACGGCTACCGCATCACCGACTTCCACGGCAACGACGACGCTGCGAGTGCCCGCGTCTTTCATATCGACTGGGACCTGGCGGCGGCCGAAAAGGGCGGCTACCCCTACTTCATGCTCAAGGAGATCGCCGAGCAGCCCACCGCGGTCGCCGACACGCTGCTCGGGCACTTCGTCGATGGCCGGATCGTCCTCGACGAGCAGCGGCTCTCCGATCAGGAGCTGCGCGAGATCGACAAGGTCTTCGTGGTCGCCTGCGGCACCGCGTACCACTCGGGGCTGCTGGCCAAGTACGCGATCGAGCACTGGACCCGGTTGCCGGTCGAGGTCGAGCTGGCCAGCGAATTCCGCTACCGCGACCCGGTGCTGGACCGCAGCACCCTGGTCGTCGCCATCTCGCAGTCCGGGGAAACCGCCGACACCCTGGAGGCGGTCCGGCACGCCAAGGACCAGAAGGCCAAGGTGCTGGCGATCTGCAACACCAACGGGTCGCAGATCCCGCGCGAGTGCGACGCGGTGCTCTACACCCGCGCCGGCCCGGAGATCGGCGTGGCCTCGACGAAGACCTTCCTGGCGCAGATCGCCGCCAACTACCTGGTCGGCCTGGCGCTGGCGCAGGCCCGCGGCACCAAGTACCCCGACGAGGTCGAGCGCGAGTACCGCGAGCTGGAGGCGATGCCCGACCTGGTGGCCCGGGTGCTCGCGACCATCGAGCCGGTCGCCGCGCTGGCGCATCAGTTCGCGCAATCGTCGACGGTGCTGTTCTTGGGCCGGCACGTCGGCTACCCGGTGGCGCTCGAGGGCGCGCTGAAGCTCAAGGAGCTGGCCTACATGCACGCCGAGGGGTTCGCCGCCGGCGAGCTCAAGCACGGCCCGATCGCGCTGATCGAGGACGGGCTGCCGGTCATCGTCGTGATGCCCTCGCCCAAGGGTCAGGCCACGCTGCATTCCAAGCTGCTGTCCAACATCCGCGAGATCCAGACCCGCGGCGCGGTGACCATCGTCATCTCCGAGGAGGGCGACGACACCGTGCGCCCCTACGCCGATCACCTGATCGAGATCCCTTCGGTGTCAACCCTTCTGCAGCCGCTGTTGTCGACCATCCCGCTGCAGGTGTTCGCCGCGTCGGTCGCGCAGGCCCGCGGCTACGACGTCGACAAGCCGCGAAACTTGGCCAAGTCCGTCACCGTCGAATAACCGGACATAGCTGATCGTGGCGAACGCATCGGTGGGCACGCGGCTGCGGCGCATCTGGCTCGCGGTGTGGCGTTTCGTCGTCACCGCGCCGCTGACCTACACCTGGCTGCTGGTGCTGGCGATCACGACGATCATCCAGAACGAGCTGCCCGGCCGGCAACTGCACTCGGTGCTGTTGCACCGCTCCACCAACATTCACGCGCTCGGCACCGACCCGCTCGACGTGCTGTTCTCCAGCCTGCTGTGGATCGACGGCAAGAACCTGGAACCGTACCTGCTGCTGTTCTCCCTGTTCCTCGCGCCAGCCGAGCACTGGCTGGGCCAGTTACGTTGGCTCACAATAGGATTGACCTCCCACATCCTGGCCACCTATATCAGCGAGGGCATCCTGTACTTCGCGATCGAGGAGCACGAGGCGCCGGAACGGCTGGTGCACGCCCGCGACATCGGGGTCAGCTATTTCCTGGTCGGCGTGATGGCGGTGCTGACCTATCACATCGCGCGGCCCTGGCGCTGGGGCTATCTCGGGGTGCTGCTGGTCATCTTCGGTTTCCCGTTGCTGACGATGACCCGCCACGGGGTGAACTTCACCGCGATCGGTCATTTCGCCGCGATCCTGATCGGGCTCTGCTTCTATCCGATGGCGCGCGAGCGCAAGCGCCCGGCGCTGAATCCCGCGAAGATCAGGGCGGCGTTCCGACGAATCGGAACCCGCGAGGGGTAGGCGATGGGGCGGCAGGTACGCGCGCTCTACGGCGCGTCGCTGTCCCCCGACGCCACCGCGTTCGCCCACCTCGTCGACGACGGCGGCTATCCCCATGCGGTGCAGCGCTTCCTGCGCGGCCGCCGGGCCAGTTCGTCGCGCAACGTCGAGCTTCCGGTCGAGGGCCCGGTCTCGCGGGTGATCCACTCCGCGGACGGGCACTGGCTGGCCTGCGAGGTGGCCCCGGAGGGCTTCACCCGCCGGCAGATCTGGGTCGTCACCACGGATCCCGACGACCGGATGGCCTGGCGCATCGACCGCGAGGAGGCCGGCACCGCCGAGCTGATCGGGTGGGACGGCACCCGGGTGGCGGCGATCCTGACCGGCGAGGACGGGGTCGGGCAGTCCTGCCTGATCGATCCGGCCGATGGCAATTGTGTTGTGCTCGACCGCCGTTCCGGCGCCCGGCTCGTCGACGCGTGGGCCGGGGCGGCGCTGATCCGGGTCGGGCCACGCGGCTACCAGGACATGGTCATGCTGCACGGGGACACCGAAATCGCGCTGCTGCCTTCGGATCCCGGCTCGGTGACGGCCAAGGGCGTCATCCTCGACGACCACCATCCGCGCCGCCTGCGCTACGGCCCGACCGGCGAGCTGAGCAGGCTGTACCGTCCGGGAGCGGGCGGCGACGGGTACTTCCGGGCCTTGCTCATCAGCGACAACGGCTGCGCGCACGCCCGGCTGGTGGAGGTGATCGCCACCCTGGACGGGGTGAGCTACTTCGTGGTCGCCGAGCGGCCCGACTGCGATCTGGACGAGTTCGTCGTCAGCGACGACATGTCCACCGTCGCGCTGCTGTGGAACCTGCACGGCCGCAGCGAGTTACAGATCCTGCACTACACCGACTACTCGCTGGCCGAACCGATCCTGCTGCCGGGCGACGTCGCCGGCGAGCTGACCATCAGCGCCGGCGGCTCCATGGTGGCGATGACCGTGCAGGGCCCGGCGATGCCGCGAACCGTCGAGCTGGTCGACACCCGCACGCGGGCATGGCAACTCATCGACGCCGAACCCAGCCGCGGCCCCATCGCCGCGGGGTTCTCCGCCCGGCCGTCGCTGGAGACGATCACCGCGCGCGACGGGCTGAAGCTTCCGTCCTGGCTGTACAGGGCGACCGAAAACGCCTCGGGCGCCGTGGTGTATCTGCACGGTGGCCCGGAGGGCCAGGCCCGGCCCGACTACAGCGAGATCTTCCCCGAGCTGCTCAACGCCGGGATCAGCGTGCTGGCGCCGAACGTGCGCGGTTCCGGCGGGCTGGGCCGCACCTTCGTACACGCCGACGACAAGGGCAAGCGGTTCGCGGCCATCGACGACGTCGCCGACTGCGTGCGGTTCCTGGTGGACAACGAGGTGGCCGACCCGGGGCGCATCGCCTGCGCGGGCTGGTCCTACGGCGGCTACCTGACGATGGCGGCCCTGACGTTTCACCCGGACCTGTTCGCCGCGGGCGTCACCATCTGCGGGCATGAGCGATCTGACCACGTTCTACCGCAGCACCGAGCCGTGGATCGCCGAAGCCGCCTACCCGGAGTATGGCCACCCGGTCAACGACCGCGCGCTGCTCGAGCGGCTCTCGCCGCTGCGCCAAGTCGACACCCTGACCGCGCCGCTGTTGGTGGTGCACGGCGCCCACGACACCAACGTCCCGGCCAGCGAATCGGAACAGATCGTCGACGCGTTGCGGCGCGCGGGCCGCGAGGTGCGCTACCTATTGTTCGCCGACGACGGCCACGAGATCCTCAAGCGCGAGAACCACGACGCGCTGGCCGAGGCGATGGCCGAATGGCTGACCGAGGCGTTCGAGCAGTAGCAAATTGGCCAGTTGGCCGAGTTCCCGGACGGGCCAACTGCGCGCCGGACCCGACAACTGTTGTCGCACATCGCATATCGCCACGACGAGGGTGGCGACCCGAGCGTAGCGCGGCAATTCCCGTAGTGCAGTGGGTAAGGAACACCGACTCCTTGACGAGTGAGGCCGCGGATAGTGTACTGTCGCATACAGTATTGTGCAATTCAATAATGCGAGTGCTCCGGGCATGCATGTTGAACGATGGTCGGGATGACCGACCGAGCCTGCTGACCGCCGGGAACGCGTAGAAAGAGTGTGAAGCCATGTCAATATCCGCTCGCATTCAGACCGCCGTTCTCTGGTGGGCAATCAGCTTCATGGTCATCTGGTCGCTGGCGTTTTTCTTTCTCATGCACATGGTGCCGCCGCCACCGGCAACCGACTCCGCGGAACAGGTCGCGCACTGGTACCAGAGCCAGGCGACGTCGATCAGGATCGGTGCCACGATATCGGGATTGACCAGCGCCTTCATGTTGCCGTTCTGGGCGGTCGTCGCTTGTCAGGTCTGGCGTCAGGAAAAGGGCGCACCGATCTTGACAATCTTGGCGGCCACCGCGGGAACGATGATGACACTGTTTATCACCTTCTCGCCGATATTCTGGGGCGTTGCCGCATTTGCGCCCCATCGAGCGCCGGAGATCACCGCTGCGATACACCAGCTCGGCGTGCTGTCCTTCGTCACCACCGACCAATTTTCACCGTTTTGTTGGGTCGCGGTCGGAATTGTCTGCTTCATCCCCCAGGCGGCACCTCATTCGCCGTTTCCGCGTTGGCTGGGCTACCTGAGTATCTGGACCGCCCTCATCTTGGAACCGGGTGCCTTGGCGTTCAACTTCTACAAGGGGCCGCTGGCGTGGAATGGCTTACTTGTCTACTGGTCGCCACTGATTTTCTTCGGGGTGTGGCTCGTGGTGATGTGCCCGCTCCTGTTCAAGAACCTCAAGCTGCAACGGATGGACGCCGAGACGGCCGGGGTGCCTAGCGATGCCGCCGTGCACGAGGCGTAGCCCCCACGCTGTCGTTCGCCAACTGTATGGCAACATACGAACTTGGCCCGAAGGCTCGGTGCCCCGTAAGGAGAACGCGATGGGAAATCAGATCCCGGTGGTCGACTATCTGGTCCTTGGAGCGAACCCGCATTTGCGGGCCCACCAGTGCACTCAGTGCGGTGCTCGGTACTTTGACCGCCGCAACGCATGCGCATCCTGCTTCGGGTCTTCGTTCGACGACGTCGAGATCGCGACCGACGGCGTACTCACCTCGTTCACCATCGTTCACCACGCGGCGCCCGGGATACCGACCCCATTCGTCGCCGGCGTTGTCGACTGCGACGGCACCTCGGTGCGGGCGAACGTCATTAACACGCCTCCCGATTCGGAGCACGTCTCGCTGGGGATGAAGGTGCGCCTGGCGACCTATTCGCTCGGGCAACGGGGCGGAGTCGAGGCCATCGGCTACGGATTCGAGCCGGCCTAGCCCACCCGCCTTCATCTGATCGAGTCGCTAAGACAGGAGTAGCAATGGCGGAAGACGTCTGGATTCTCGGGATAAGGATGACGAAGTTCGGCAAACGTCCGAACGACGACCTGATCGATTTGGCCGCGGAGGCGGCGACGGCGGCACTGAACGATGGCGGCGTGACCATGAAGGACGTCCAGGTGCTCGCCGCGGGCAACCTGCGGGGAAACGTGAACACCATGGGCCAGCAACTGCAAAAGCAAATTGGTCAGACTGGGATCCCGACCTTCAACGTCACCAACGCCTGCGCCACCGGGGCCACCGCGCTGCGAGTCGCGATCATGGCGATCAAGGCGGGCGAGGCCGACATGGGGCTCGCGGTTGGCGCCGAAAAGCTTGCCGGGGTGGGGCTGCTGACGGGCAACACCGCGCGGGTGACGTCGGATGAGTGGGTGCCGGATGGCCGATTTGGCGAAGTCACATCGCTGGACGGGGTGATCGGCACCGAGACGATGCCCGGGGTCTTCGCCCAGATCGGGATGGAGTACGGCCACAAGTACGGCGGCACCTCATTTGAGCTGTTCGCCAAAATCGCCGAGAAGAACCATGCGCACTCAACGCTGAACCCGTTGGCTGCCTACACGAAGCGTTTCACGCTGGAACAGATCATGAACGACGTCATGATCGCCTACCCGAACACGCGGTCGATGTGCTCGGCCAACTGCGATGGCGCCGCCGCCGCGGTGGTCGTGTCCGACTCAAAGCTCAAGACTCTCACACTGGAGCAGCGTCGGCGTGCGGTCAAGGTGTCCGCGTCGGTCCTCACCTCCGACCCGTGGCAGGACGGCTGCCAGATCCTTCCGGATGTGAACACGTTGACCAAGCAGGCAGCGCGCATTGCTTACGAACAAGCCGGTTTGGGGCCCGCCGACCTCGATTTGGTCGAGTTGCACGACTGCTTCGCGACTGCCGAGCTCGTGCACTACGACAATCTCGGTCTCTGCGAGGAGGGTGGGGCCGCCGATTTCTTCAACAGCGGCGCCACGTGGCGCGATGGCACGTTGCCCGTGAATGTCTCGGGCGGGTTGGAATCCAAGGGACATCCGATCGCAGCCACCGGGATCGCCAACATCTGGGAGATCTGCCACCACCTGCGAGGTGAGGCTGGTGATCGTCAGATCAGTGGTGCGCGAGTCGGACTCGCGCACGTGATCGGGCTGGGTTCGGCTTGCGGTGTGCACATTCTCGAAAAGGCCGCCGCCTGATCCGGATCTCCCGGCAAGCCAACGGCCGCAACGCTACCGCTTGTTGAGGAATCCCGCGTCGACCCGCATCTGCATCCCTGTCACGTAGCGCGCATCGTCGGAGACCAACCAGAGGACAGCGCTCGCGACGTCCTCCGGTTCCACCAGGTCGACGGGCAAAGCGTTTGACATGTCGCCCAGATTCGGCTGGGTTGCGAACCAGTTTCCGATGGAGGCCGCCAGCCCCATGGGCGTCCGGACGCCCGTCGGCAGAACGGCATTGACGCGGATGGAGTGCGGCGCGAGGTTGTTTGCGTAGCAACGCATCAGGCCGATGACCCCGTGCTTCGATGCGGCGTAGGCGAGGCCGCCGCGGGTCGTGCCGCTGACGCCTCGCACGCCCGCCGTGGAGCTGGTCAGAACGATCGATCCGCCCTTACCGCGTGCGATCAGGTCGGGCAGCACCGTCTCCACCGTGTTCAAGGTGCCGGTCAGGTTGATGTCGATCGTGTCTTGCCACGCTGTCAACGCCTCGACATCGTTGTAGGGAGCGATGCCGGCGTTCGAGACGATGATGTCGACCGGACCCACCGCCTGCACGCCGGCGCGATACGCCGCCGCGAGTGCCTCGGGATCGCGTACGTCGGCTTCGTGGGCCGTGATCGGTTGCCCGAGTGCCTCGACGGCTTCCGCGGTGGCAACGAGATCTTCCTTGGTGGCCAGTGGGTACGGCGCAGCGTCGACCTGTCGACAGATATCGACCGCGATGATCCCGGCGCCTTCTTCGGCCAAGCGGATCGCATGGCTACGTCCCTGGCCGCGCGCCGCGCCGGTGATCAACGCGACTTTGCCGTCGAGTTTGCCCATCGGCATGCCTCCTTAAAATTCGTGAGTACGCGGACCGAGGATGACGCGGTACGTGTCTCGTAAGGGTCCAAGCACATGTTCGAGTAGCAAGGCGCGCTTGAGAAACAAGTGTGCATCCTGCTCCCAGGTGAAGCCGATGCCGCCGAGGTTCAGGATGTTGTCGGCGGTGCTCGTCTTGGCTCCGCGGGTGGCCAGAATGTAAGCGGCCGCGGCGTGGAAGCCGGCGTCGGGCCGGCCGGCCCCGACGAGGACGGCCGCTTGGAAGACCTCGCCGACGGTCGAGTAGGCCGCGATCGCCATGTCTGCGCAGCGATGCTTGACCGCCTGGAAGGCGCCAATCGCCTGACCGAACTGGACCCGGGTCTTTGCGTACTGCGCCGACATGTCGCGAACCGCCTCGATGATCCCGAGCTGTTCGGCCGCGGCGAGGACGCGGGCCCGATCCATGATCGCCGGTGACTCCACGCGGACGACCTCGCGGCCAATTTCGATGTGCGCGAACCGAGTTCCAGGGTCCACGCCGGCCACCGGCTCAATCTCACCGACTTCGTGGAGGCCGGCGTGCGTCCCGCTGAGTACCAGGACGAGGTCGCCGGGCCGAAGATCAAGGGCCACTTCGCCGACGCTCATGCCAACTCGTCGCGCACCGGCAGCGATACTGCCGGCCAATTCGTGGTCGCCGGCGAGGGCGGCGACGTGCCCGCCCAAGATCGTGGAACGGAACGGTCCGGGCGTCAGGTGGCGGCCGAGCTCACGAAGCAGCAGCGTCTCTTCCGGTAACCCGAGACCGATACCGCCGGTTTCGGTCGGCAGCCCCAGCGAAACCCAGCCGATCTCGGCGCATCGGCGCCACGTGTCCTCGTCGATCGCGTCGGCGGCATCGTCGTCGGCGAGTTCGCGAACTCGCGATGTCGGGATTTCGCGGCACAGGAACTCGGCCGCCGACGCGGCGATGCTCTCCTGCTCCTGGGAGGGTTGGAGGTTCATCGCGGCAGTCCCAGGACCCGTTCGCCAATGATGTTCTTGTGGACGTCTTTGGTGCCTCCACCAATGGGAGCGCGGAAGTCCCTCAACCATCTGTGGGTCCAGGGGTTCCATTCCAGCGCCCGGGCACCAAGGACGTCGATCGCCAGGCGCGCGGTCAGTATTTCCACCTGGACGAAAAAGGTGCGGATAGCGGTCGTCTCGGGCCCCGGCGTGACTCCGGGACGCAGTTGTGAAATTTGGTAATACGCCATCGATCTGCACGCCGAAGCCATCGCGCGGGCCTCTGCCAAGCGATCGGCGATCGAGTCGTCGTTGATCTTGCCGGTCTCGCGGGCGTAGTCGATCAATTCGTCCACCAGGACGATCTGCTCGAGGCGCTCATCGAGAAAGCCGGGCCCACGCTCGGCGGCCAGGGTCGAAAGCGCCACGCTCCAGCCGTTGTTGACCGTATCGACGACATTGCTCAGCGGAATGCGCACTTCGTCGAAGAAGACTTGGCAGTTGTGTGGGTAGCGGTCGATCGCCGGGATGGGGCGCACCTCGATACCTGGCGCATGCATGTCCATGATCACCCAGGTGATGCCACGGTGCTTCTCGACGTCCGGATCGGTCCGCACGAGCAGCTCGCCGAAATCGCACAGCTCGGCGTGGCTTGTCCAGATCTTCGATCCGGTCACGACGATGTCGTCGCCGTCGATGACACCCCGGGTACGCAGTGAGGCAAGGTCGGAGCCCGCCTCCGGTTCGGAAAAGCCCTGACACCACGGCGTCTGGCCGCGCAGAATCCGCGGCAGGTAGTAACTCTTCTGCTGTTCGTTCCCGCGCAGCATGATCGTGGGTCCGGCGTGGCCGAACGCGACACCGAAGATGCCGTGACCCGGAGCCTTCGCACGGGCGAACTCCTCGTGCCAGATGATCTGCTTGATCAACGGCAAGCCGCGGCCGCCGTATTCGGTGGGCCAGTCGATGCCGGCCCAGCCACCGGCGTACTGCGCGGCGTGCCAGGCCTCGTCGAAGTCGCGAGTTTCCTTGCCGGCGAAGGGTGGTCGGGGCTCGGTGGGGACGTTCTCTGCGAGCCAAGTCCGCGCCTCCTCGCGGAAGTCCTCCAGATCACGGCTGACAGTGAATTCCACCCGCGTCTCCAGTCGTCTTTGTGGCGGTGAAACGGCCTTGCAACAGGCAGCACTCTGTGCTTACAGTGACGGACTGTATACTGGCATACAGTTCTACTGGATATCAAACCGCCTAGGAGCGTTTGACGTGGCAACCGCCGACCATTACACGATCATCTCCGCCGACACGCACGCGGGCGGCAGCCACGCGCAGTACCGCGAATACCTCGACCCGGCGTTCCGCGACGAGTTCGACGCTTGGCGGGGCAAGTACAAGAACCCGTATAAGGACCTTAAGGACACCGACTTGCGGGTCAGGAACTGGGACAGCGACCGCCGCTGGAGCGAAGAGGAACGCGATGGCGTCGTCGCGGAAGTGATCTTCCCCAATACCATTCCCCCGTTTTTCCCGAGCTTTGTCTTGCACGCGCAGCCGCCGTCGGACGAGGACTACCCCCGGCGCCTGGCGGGCATCCGTGCGCACAACCGATGGATGGCCGATTTCGTTGCCGAGCACCCCGACCGTCGCGCCGGCATCGGCCAGATTTTCCTCAACAACATCGACGACGCCCTGGAAGACGTCCGTTGGATCAAGGAGCACAACCTGCGTGGTGGCGTCCTGCTGCCGAACATTCCCCCGGACGTGAAGTGGATCAAGCCGGTTCACCACCCCGACTATGACCCGCTCTGGGCGCTGTGCCAGGAACTGGACGTCCCGGTGACAATTCACGCGGGCCCCGGCGCGCCCGAGTACGCGCAGACCGCGACCTCTCCCTTGTTGATGCTGGTGGAAAACCCGTTCTATTCGCAGCGGCCGTTCACCCAACTGATGGTCGGCGGCGTTTTCGAACGTTTCCCCGGACTCAAATTTGTCATGACCGAGATGGGCTGCGCTTGGATTCCGCCGCAGCTGGAATGGCTCGACCATGTTTTCGCGACCGTCCGCGCCCGCGGCGGTTACGGTGAACTGCGCTTCAAGCCGGAAGTGATTCTTCCCAAGTCGGCTACCGAATACTTCCGGCAGAGCTGCTGGGTCGGCGTCAGCCAGCCCACACCCGAGGATGTCGCGGCCAAAGACATCATCGGCGTCGACCGGTTCATGTGGGGCAGCGATTACCCGCATGAGGAAGGCACCTACCCGTTCACCCGGGAGCACCTGCGTCAGGTCTTTGCCGATGCACCCGAGGACGAGCTGCGCCAGATGCTCGGTGGCAATGCCGCGCGGCTGTATGGGTTCGACCTCGCCAAGCTCGCCCCGGTCGCCGAGCAGTTCGGGCCCACGGTCGACGAGTTGCGGGTGCCGCTGCTCGAGCTTCCTGACGGCGCCAACCAGGTTTTGGTTCGCGGGGCCGCAGAACTCAACTGAGTGACGTTCTGCCGCAAGCAAGTTCGCTGCCAGCACGTCGATGCGGTAGCGACTCTGATCCACATACTCCGAAAGGACGCACCCTGTGGGCGCATTTGAAAACAAGACCGTCTTGGTGACCGGCTCGGGCCGGGGCATCGGACGCGCGGTAGCGCTGCGTTTCGCCACCGAGGGAGCCAACGTGGTGGTCAACGACCTCGATCGCGAGGTCGCCGAGGAAACGGCGGCCGAGGTCGAGCGGCTCGGTGGCAAGTCGGCTGTCGTCGCGGGCAGCGTGACCGACGACGGGTTCGCTGATCGGTTCACCTCGACCGCGCTCGAGCGGTTCTCCGGCATCGACGTGGTTGTCAACAACGCCGGCTACACGTGGGACAACGTCATCCAGAAGATGGACGACAACCAGTGGCAGACCATCCTCGACGTCCATCTGACCGCGCCCTTCCGGATCTTGCGTGCCGCGGGCGAGTACTTCCGCTCTGCCGCCAAAGAGGAAAAGGCGGCCGGTCGCGAGGTGTTCCGCAAGGTCGTGAACGTATCGTCGGTGTCCGGGGTTTTCGGCAACGCGGGGCAGGTCAACTACGCCGCGGCAAAGATGGGCGTCGTCGGCTTCACGAAGGCGTTGGCAAAGGAGTGGGGCCGCTACAAGGTCAACGTCAACTCGGTCGCGTTCGGGCTGGTGCTCACCCGGCTGACCCAGGCCACCGACGACCCCAACGCGAGCGTCGATGTCCAGGGACGGCAGATCAAGGTCGGCATTCAGCCCGAGCGGCTGGAGCGCATTTCTCAGGCGATCCCCCTCGGCCGGCCGGGCTCGCCCGAGGAGGGCGCCGGGGCCATCTACATGCTGTGCACGCAGGACGCGAACTACGTGACCGGCCAACTGTTGGTAGTCGACGGCGGGCAGCGCTGATCGCATGCCTTTAGATCTCGACGCGGTCGGCCGCACCGGCCCGATCATGGAGCAGTCCTGGACGGCGACCGACGCGATGCTCTACGCGCTCGGCGTGGGCGCCGGCCAGGATGATCCGCTCAAGGAGCTCGCGTACACCACGGAGAATTCCGAGGGCGTCCAACAACAGGCGCTGTCGACATTTGCCGTGGTGCTGCTGCAAACGCGTGGCGGCAACGCGGTTTCGCTGGGGGATTTCGATCGCAGCCAGCTCGTCCATGCCGAGCAAGCGGTCACCCTGTTCGCCCCCCTTCCCGTCGAGGGACGGCTGCTGGTGCAGACCGAGGTCGTGGGGATCTGGGACAAGGGCTCCGGCGCGCTTGCCGTGACGGAGACGCGCGGCTGGCCGCCGGACGGATCTCGGGACAAGCCGATGGTCACGACGACCTCCGCCGTGTTCATCAAAGGTCAGGGCGGCTTCGGTCGTAAGCAACCCGCAGTCGTGTGGACCGAGCCGTCCGGGGAACCGTCGCACCGGCTGACCGCACCCACCCGCCACGATCAGGCCCTGCTCTATCGGCTGGGCAGCGGTGACCGCAACCCGCTCCACTCCGACCCCGTGTTCGCGGCCCGAGGCGGCTTCGACCGGCCCATCCTGCACGGCCTGTGTACGTACGGAACCGTCGCTCGCGTCCTGCTCGGCGCGCTGGCCGGCGACGACAATCGACGGTTGACCAGCATGATTGGGCGCTTCACCAAACCGGTCATGCCGGGCGAGGAACTCACCGTCGAGGCCTGGGCGACCGACGAGGGCGCGGCGTTCCGGGCGCTGGACCGCGCCGGCGACGCGGTTCTGTCCCGCGGCAAGATCACTCTCGCGTGAGCAGTCCCAGGCTTCCGTTAGCGGGAGCGTTGGTGGTGACGATCGAACAAGCCGTTTCGGCGCCATTCTGCACACGACAACTGGCCGACTTGGGGGCACGCGTCATCAAGGTCGAGTCCGAGCACGGCGACTTCGCCCGTCACTACGACGACAGCGTCCCGGGCACCTCGGCGCATTTCGCCTGGGCGAATCGGGGCAAGGAGTCGCTCGTCCTCGACCTGATGCGGACCGAGGACGCCGCGGTCCTGGACCGGATCCTTGGGCGCGCCGACGTCCTGGTGCAAAACCTGGCGCCGGGCGCGGCGCTGCGCCTCGGCTTCGATGCGCGCTCGGCCCATGCGCGCCACCCGCGACTGGTCGCGGTCGACATCAGCGGGTACGGCGTGGGGGGACCGCGGGCGAACGGGCGCGCCTACGACCTGCTGATCCAGGCGGAGGCCGGATCGTGCTCCATCACCGGCAGCCCGACCGACCCGGCGAAGCCCGGAATTCCGGTTGCCGACATCAGTACGGGTTCCGCGGCCGCCACCGCGATCCTGGCCGCGCTGCGGGCCCGGCACCGCAGCGGAACCGGGGCCGTGATCGCGGTGGGCATGCTCGACGTGATGACGGACTGGATGGGATGGGCTCTTTTGCAATCGCGAAAAACCGGGGAGCCCGTCGGCCGGGTCGGCATGGGCAGCCCCATGGTCGCGCCCTACGGCGCGTACGCCACGCGCGACGACCAGACGATCGTCTTCGGCACCACGAACAACGGTGAATGGCGAAGGCTGGCAACGCAAGTGCCCGAACGTCCCGACCTCGCGAACGACGCGCGCTACGCCGACAACGCCGACCGCGTTCGGCACCGTGCCGAGCTCGATTCGATTATCGGCGGGTGGGCCGCCGAGCACACATTCGCCCAGGCGATGGCGGCCGCCGAAGCGGCCTCGCTCGGCTGGGCGCGCTACAACACGTCGACAGAGGTGCTCGACCATCCGCAACTGGTCGAACGGGGCCGGTTCGTGAAGATGCCCGCCCCCGGCGGAGGTGACTTCCTGGGGCTGCGTCCGGCGGCAGACGTCGAAGGCTGGGAATGGACACCCGGGGCCGTGCCGGCACTCGGCGAGCACACGGCCGCGATCCTTCGCGAGTTCGCCCCACCGGAGTAAGCGGGAAGGACGGGCTGTGGAACTCGACGATCTGCTGGCATCCATCAAGCCCGCACGCACCGGCCAAGGCCGCTACGAGGCGTCGCCCTATGATCGCGGAGCCGGCGTTGTCGACGCAGGCACGCTGTCGGCCCTGATGTCGGCGGCCGGTGCCGACGGGGGGCAGCCCCTGCGGTCGCTGCACGCAACGTTCTTCCGCAGTGCGGATCCCGCGCTTGGCGTGAGTCTGCAAGTGGAGGAAGTGCACAGCGGCCGGACCCTCGGTGTCCGCGGTATTTCGGTGACTCAACACGACCGGAAAGTCGCAGTGGGGCACCTGGTCGTCGGTCCCACCACAGATGCCCTCATCGAGCACGCGGACGGTCCTGTCGCGCTGCCGCCGATGCCCGATACGGATCCGCCGTACGCGGGATCGTTGCACCCCGGCTTCAGCCCAGTTGTCGGTGATGTCGATCCCTTTGACGCCGAACGGACCTGGCCGCCGACCTGGCAGATATGGGTCGACTGCCAACATGTCCGGCGCGATGGTCCGCTGGAGGCATACCTCGCCTTCCACGCGAACGAATATCTCGTCAGCGCAGCTGTCCTGCCGCACAGGGGATTCGGGATGCACGAGGCGCATCGGGGAGTCCTGACGGTGATCACCGCAAGCGATGTCGTCTTCCACGACGTCGCCGCGATCGACCGGTGGGTACTGTTCGAGCAGACCAACACATACGCGGGCGCGGGTTGGCTGTACGGACGGGGCGCGGCGTACAACGACTCGGGCCGGCCGGTTGCCTCGTTTTCCCAACAGGCGATCCTGCGCGCGGCGACCCGGCCGCACAAATGCACCGTCTAAGTGGAACGATCGTTCGCGGGCTGGGTCACCGCATCTGCGCCCGGATCTTGACCATTTGATTCACCCGTATCTAGTATCGTGCAATACAAATTTTGCTCGGTCATCGGACGGGAAGATTCCATGCTTCTTGAAGGCAAGCGGGCCATCGTCACCGGTTCGGCCAGCGGCATCGCCGCCGCCGTACTCGAACGGTTCGTGCGGGAGGGCGCCGACGTGGTGTCGTTTGACATCGACGAGGCCGGCGAGCAGGTCGCCGAGCTGGCGTCGAAAGAAGGCCCGGGGAGCGCGATCTTCAAGCGAGTGGACCTGCGCAACCGTGAAGAGACGTTCGCGGCCGTGGACTGGGCGGTCGGCCAGCTGGGCGGGCTGGACAACTTCACGATGTGTGCCGGCATTGTGATCACGAAAGAGCCAGAAGACTTCACCGACGAGGACATTCGCGACGAGTTCGCGATCCACGCGTTCGGAACCATCCAAGCCAATCAGGCGGTGTTTCCGCACCTGAAGAAGACTCAGGGCAGCATCACCAATACGGCCTCTTACGCCGCTGTCGAGGGATGGCCGGGTTGCGCGGCCTACGGTGCGGCCAAGGGAGCCGTCGCCGGGTGGTCGCGGACCTGTGCGCGCGACTGGGCCAAGCACAACATCCGCGTCAACATGGTCAACCCATTGGCCTTCACGCCGATCATGGAGCAGTTCTCGCAGGGCTACACCGAGGCCGAGATGGCAGAGGTCGAAAATTGGATGATGCAGCACGTGGCGATGAAGCGCTTCGGGACGGTCGAGGAGTGCGCGGGGGCGTACACGTTCCTCGCGAGCGACCTGGCGGCATTCTGTACCGGCCAGCTGATCGGTGTCGACGGCGGCTTGACCGTTACCCGTTGACCGGAGTGTGATGTCGGCCGACGCGCTTCCCGAGTGGCAGACGATTTCTGGGCTGTGTGCCGTCGCCGCGGAGAAGTTCCCGGACCAACTTGCGATCGCGGACGACGCGACGGAGTTGACCTATGCGGAGCTGTTCGAACAGGCGGCACGATCCGGCGCCGCGTTCGTTGAATCCGGTGTCCGACCCGGGGACCGGGTGGCGATCTGGGCCTTCAACTGTGTCGAATGGGTAATCGCCTACCTTGGCCTGATCCTCGCCGGCGCCGCTCTGGTGCCGATCAACACGCGCTTCAAGGGACGTGAAGCAGCGGATATCCTCCTGCGCAGTCGAGCACGCGTGTTGTGCACCGTGACTGATTTTCTCGACACCGACTATGTCGAGATGCTTCGCGCTGTTCGCGCAGAGCTGCCCGATCTGCACGACATCGTCAATCTTCGTGGTCCGGTGAGTACGGGAGCCGTTGCATGGCAAGACTTCCTGGGGCGCTCGACGAGCCAGGCCCGCGTCGAGGTCGATCGACGCCGTGCGGCAGCGACCCGAGACGACGTCGCCGACATCCTGTTCACCTCGGGCACCACAGGTACCCCGAAGGGTGTCGTCATGACCCACGGGCGAAGCCTGCACGTCGCATATGACTATGTCCAGCAGACGGATCTTCGCCGCGGCGACCGCTATCTGATGGTCAACCCCTACTTCCACATGTTCGGGCTCAAAGCGGGAATCATCGCGGCGGTGGGCGTCGGAGCCACGATGTTTCCCGAGCCGGTCTTCGACGCGGGAAGTGTTCTGAGGCACATAGAACAGCACCGCATCAGCGTGATGCCCGGGCCGCCAACCCTATTCCAAGGCATCCTTGAGCATCCCGATCGGCGGCGCACCGACCTGTCCAGCCTGCGTGTGGCGGTCACCGGTGCGACCGACATACCGATCGAGACGATGCAGCGGATCTTCGACGCCATGCCGTCTTTGTCGATTCTCAACGGCTACGGTCTCACCGAAGCGGGCACCGCGACGGGCACCAGCGTCGGCGACGATATCGAAACCATTGTGAACACAAGCGGCCGCCCCAGGCCCGGCGTCGAAATCAGGATCGTCGACAAGAGCGGCGCGGATGTACCCACCGGCAGCCCCGGCGAGATCTGGATCCGCAGCGCGCGAGTCATGTTGGGCTACCTCGACGACCCCGCCGGCACCGCGGCGGCATTGACGGCGGATGGTTACCTCAAGACCGGCGACCTCGGAATT
The DNA here is from genome assembly GCF_001672675.1 of Mycobacterium sp. E2327. Lineage (NCBI taxonomy): Bacteria > Bacillati > Actinomycetota > Actinomycetes > Mycobacteriales > Mycobacteriaceae > Mycobacterium > Mycobacterium sp. E2327. The sequence goes on along the minus strand of NZ_LZKE01000159.1, from coordinate 51,309 downwards.
CTGGACGAACAGCGCCGTTTACGAATCGTCGGCCGGATCAAAGACATGTTCATCGTCGGCGGCTTCAACGCCTATCCGGTGGAAATCGAAAACGCACTCATGCAACATCCCGACATCGGGCAAGTCGCCGTGATCGGAGTACCCCACGAACGTCTTGGGGAGGTCGGTATGGCGTACGTCGTACCAAAGCCGGGCGTCAACTGCGACGCCGAAAGCGTTATCGCGTGGGCGCGCACGCAGATGGCGAATTACAAAGTGCCGCAGGCCATCGAGATCGTCGACGCACTACCGATCAATGCCACCGGAAAGATCCAGAAGACGGTGCTGCGGGAGCGGGCGGCCCAAGGACGCGCCACATCGCCGGCGTGACCGGCCTTTGGAAGTCTCAATACAGTATGGCACAATACAAATCTACCGACTTTGCTGCGTTTCGCCTCTTGGCTACAACCCACGATCGGAGTGCACGCGATGCAACTCGAGCTCAAACGCCTTCAGCACATCAACTTCGTTGTCAGCGATTACCCGGCCGCCCAATCTCATTTCCTCACGAAGTTTGGCGCGCAGCATAATTGGGAACTGGAGATTCCCAACCGGCCCGATGACGTTCCCTCGTCGCTGATAACCCTCGGCCCCACGTTGTTCGAGATTTTTGGGCCGGAACCGGTCGCCAGGCATGACCTTGGTAAGATCCTCCGTGCACAGGGGCCGGGATTCGTCGGAATCGAATGGGGCATCGAGGATCTGCAGGCTGCGAAGCAAGCATTCATTGACCACGGCGTGCGCATTCGATATGAACCGAAGAAGCGTTACTACCCGGGAACGTGGTTTGTGAGCGAACCGGCCGATCTGTTCGGCTTCGCCCTCGAATGCTACATCGGCACCTGGTACACCTCAGAACTTCCGGAGGGCATGAAGCCCGTTGCACCGCATGAGTACTGGCGCGACGAGCACCCGCTTGGCATCCACGAGGTACGCAACTTCACCGTGGCGGTGAGGGACGTGGACGCCGCGGCGACGCGTTGGCAGGATCTGACCGGCGCGGCCGAGATCAATGTCGGGCCCAGCGCCGATTCCGGCGTGCGTTTCTTTGAGGCCGCGAACACCGCGATCGGGCTGGTCGGCGCCTCGGCCAACAGCGACGTGGGTGAGTATGTCGAGCGGCGCGGAGAATCGATCTACAGCGTCACCTTCACCGTCGAGGATGCCGGCCGGGTGGCCGAGCATTTGACGGCTGCGTCGGTGCCGGTTCGGCGGGTCAATGACGCGATCACGGTCGTGCCTGCCGAGTCGAATCACGGCGTCCGGTTGGAATTTGTCAGCGCCGGCCTTTGAGCCGCGTCGGATAATCGAAATTGCATTAAGACTTTAGGAGTGGGATTGAGCAGCACCGATTTTCAGGACGAAATCATCATCAGCGGGGAAGGTCCGGTGCGGCAAGTCACGCTGAACCGGCCGGACCAGCTCAACTCGGTGAGCCCAGGGTTGCATCGCTCGCTTGCCACCGTCTGGCGCGATCTATCCGAAGACGATGAGATTCGTGCGGTGATCCTCACCGGCGCCGGCCGCGCCTTCTCCGCGGGTGGCGACTTCGACCTGATCGCGCGGATCGCTCGCGAAGCAGAATTCAGGTACGACCTGCTCGCGGAGGCGCGCCAGATCGTCCGCGAGATGGTCGCGTTCCCAGTGCCGATCGTGGCGGCCGTCAACGGACCGGCCGTCGGGCTGGGCTGCAGCATCGCGGTGCTCTGCGACATCATCCTGATCAGCGACCAGGCCTACTTCGCCGACCCGCACGTGTCGCTCGGGGTGGTCGCGGCCGACGGCGGGGTGCTCGCGTGGCCGGCGTACATGAGCCTGGCCCGCGCCAAGCAGTACCTATACACCGGCGATCGCATCGACGCGGTCACCGCCGAGCGGATCGGTCTCGCGAACGAAGTCGTGCCGCACGACGAGTTGATGGACCGTGCACAGGCTCTCGCCGCGAGACTCGCCGCCCAACCCCGGCAGGCGCTGAAAGACACCAAGCGGGTGCTCAATGTCCATCTGGAGCGGATGATCTCCAGCGTGATCGACTTCGCTTTCGCAGCGGAGAGCGAAACGTTTGCTCTGCCGAGTTTCAGCGAACGTCTCGAAAAGATGCGGCGCGAGGGATGACGACCCTCCTCGCGGAGCGGTTCGACGGTGTCGTTCAGCTGACAATGCACCGCCCCGAGGTCCGCAACGCGCTCAACACCGACCTGCTCCGCAGCTTGTCGACGGCCCTCACGGAGATCGCCGCGTGCGAGGCCGACCGCGCGGTGGTTATCTGCGGGTCGGGCCGAGCGTTCTGCAGTGGAGGCGATCTTTCCGAGACCACCTCCAACGAGCAGCGAATTGCAAGGCTGCGCCTCATGAACGACGTCATCCTGCAAATGCACGACCTGCCCAAGCCGATAATCGCCAAGGTTCGTGGCCCGGCCATCGGCGGCGGTCTGGGCCTCGCACTCGCATGCGATTTGATCGTGGCCGGTGAGGACGCGGTGTTCAGCGCCGTGTTCGCCAAGCTTGGCCTGTCATTGGACATGGGCTGCTCTTGGCAGCTCGTGCGCCTGGTGGGCCTGCCCCGAGCCCGCGAAATCGCCTATTTCGGCGACAGTATCTCGGCTGGGCAGGCGTTGGAGATGGGCTTGATAAATCGCGTCGTTCCCGCAGACGCGGTCGACGAGTTCGTCGAGCAGTGGGCACGCCGACTGGCCGCGAGCGCTCCGCTGGCGCTGAGTTCGGACAAGAAGCTGCTCGAAAGGGCCTTTCGGAGCACGCTGGCCGAAGGATTGGAGGCGGAAACCATTTACCAGACCGTCAACGTCGGATCGGCGGACGCTGACGAGGCCCGGCGTGCGTTTCGCGAGAACCGCCCGCCCCGCTTCGCCGCGCGCTGAGGGGCAGCCGGAATTGCATAACGTTGCGCAGGCGATCCAGTCCGCAATCCTGCGGTACGGCGACGCGATCGCGCTTGACGATGGCGAGTCGACCTACACGTTCACTCAACTCGGGGATATCACCGACCGACTGGTGAGTCTCTACCGTGAGCTGGGATTGCGACGCGGCGATCGGGTCGTCATGTTGCAACGCAACAGCATCAATTTCGTCCTCACCGAAATCGCCTTGTACCGGGCCGGAATCGCCCGCGTCGCGGTCAATGCGCGCCTTCGGCCCCAGGAGTACGCCTACATCATCGGGGACAGCGGTGCGAAAGCCTGCATCCACGACCCGGAGTTCCAGGATGGGATCGACAGCATGAAGAACGAAGTCGCCTGTCCGGTATGGCTTTTGAGCGACAAAGTCGTCGAGGAGGCACGTGAACTCGCCCCGGCCGGTGAAGACCCCGCCGCGGTGAAATCGGAAGCGATCGCGCTGATTCAATACACATCGGGGACCACCGGCCGCCCGAAGGGTGCGGTGATAACCCAGAGCTCCAAGGTCGAAATCGACCGCAACACCCTGATCGAACTGCCCGACCTCGGCGGCGACGACGTCATGCTGCACGTTACGCCGCTGACGCACGCCAGCGGCGCGTTCCTGCTCCCGTGCCTGCTCCGCGGTGTGCGACAGATCCCGCGGGAGTTTCGCGGTGCAGGCACCTTCATCGACTGGGTCCAATCATGCGGTGTCACAGTGAGTTTCCTGGTGCCCACCATCATCAAAATGATCACCGAAGAGACGGGCGGCCAGCGACCGCCGGAGTTCTCGCGGCTGAAGACTGTTATCTACGCGGGCTCCCCAATCTCCGCCCAGAACCTCTCGAGCGCCCTTGCCGTCTTCGGTAACAGCTTGCTGCAGTTCTACGGCCTCAGCGAGGCGCAGTTGCCGATCGCCACTCTGCGCAAAGAAGACCACCGGCCCGGATCCGATCGCCTGGGTTCCGCCGGGCGGCCGGTACCCCACGTCGAGGTCCAGATTCGAGGAGACGACGGCCGGCCCCTTCCGCCGGGCCAGATCGGCGAGATCACCACTCGCGGTCCGCATGTCATGGCCGGTTACTGGAACAACAGCGTTGCCACCGCCAACGTCATCGACGTCGACGGATGGCTGCGCACGGGTGACCTCGGGTACCTCGACGACGCTTATTTTCTGCACCTGGTCGACCGCAAGAACGACATGATCATCTCCGGTGGCTTCAACGTCTACCCGCTGGAAGTCGAAGATGCGTTATGCGCTCACCCACAGGTCGCCGATGCCGCCGTATTCGGCATTCCCGACGATAGGTGGGGCGAGACGGTGGCCGCGGCGGTGGTCCTGCGTGACGAGTCGACCGTCGCCGCAGCCGATCTCGAAGCTCACTGCAAGAACCTGCTGGCCGGGTTCAAGTGCCCACGAAAGTTCGACTTCGTAGCCGCCGTGCCGCGTAACCCGGCGGGCAAGCTGCTACGCCGTGAACTGCGCGACCCCTATTGGCGGGCCGGCGAACGGTCCATCCAGGGCTAGCGCGACAGTCCAGATTCCCGAAAATTTCGACTAGGTACTCGAAGGAAGCCATGACTCAAGCCAAATACATCGACTACGAGACGTTCGACAACGGACGGATCGCACGCATCACCCTCAATCGCCCCGGCGCTCGCAACGCGCAACACCGCGGGCTTCTGGTGGAACTCGACGAAGCGTTCGGCCGGGCCGAGGCCGACGACGACGTTCGGGTCGTGATCCTCGCCGGGGCCGGACCGATGTTTTCCTCCGGCCACGACCTGGGCTCCAAGGAGCATTTGGCCGAGATGACCTTCGGCGACCCCGGTTTTCACCCGAGCTACGCGTGCAATGGCGGCACCCGGGGAGGGGCCGAAAAACGGATGCTTCAGGAGTGGCACTACTTTTTCCAGAACACGCTGCGTTGGCGCAACCTGCGCAAGGTCACCGTCGCTCAAGTGCATGGGCCGGTGTTTGCCGCCGGGCTCATGCTCATGTGGTCGTGCGATCTCATCGTCGCGGCCGAAAACACCAGCTTCGCCGATGTCGTCGGGACGAGGCTGGGTATGTGCGGGCTCGAATACTTTGCCCACCCATGGGAATTCGGTCCGCGAAAGGCGAAAGAGCTGCTGCTGACCGGCGACTCCCTGGGCGTCGAGGAGGCCTATCGGCTGGGGATGGTGTCCAAGATCTTCCCCGAGGATGAGCTGCCCTCCCAGACGCTTGACTTCGCGCGCCGCATCGCCGCACTTCCGTCGATGACGTCGCTGCTGATCAAAGAATCGGTTAATCAGGCGGTGGACAACATGGGGTTCTACAACGCTCTTCAAGCCGGCTTCGGGCTGCATCAACTGAACCACTCACATTGGGCCGAGATCCACCCGGATGGCTATCCCGGAGCCAAGCCGGAAGATGGCGTTTCCGACTGGCGCGAGGCTCCGCCCGTCGTGCCCGCGGTCAAAGATGCCGCCCGCGCACATTAGAGCGGTTCGGCCGCCGCTTCATCATGTGCTTGTAGAAAGTATGCAACAATAGGGATTTGTGCCCGTGGCGGGCACGCCCAAAGGCGGGTTGACGCACCGAGAAGGGTTGAGGTTGGCTGCCAATCGTAAGAGCACCAAGGCCGGACGAGCGGGTCGGTCTGAGACCCACGCGGACAATGTGCCGGGCGACAGCTTCAAAGAGATCGGGCCTCCTGAGTCGGATGCGCAGGCTCATTATCGCTCGGCCCGCTTCGAGACGGCGCTCATGAGGGCGTCGCGCAGGATCCGCAGAGTCTACGATGCGGGCCTGCGGGAACTGGACCTCAACCTCACCGAGGTCAACTTGCTGGTAATGGTGTTCGAAAACGGGCCGCTGTCACAGACTCAGCTGGCCGAACGGTACGGCATCGGCCGTGCGCGTGCCGGCGCGGTGGTCGATCGGCTGGAAGCCCGAGGACTCATCAAGCGCGTCCCGGACGAATTCGATCGGCGGGTATGGATGGTGGAGGCCGCGCCCTTGGCGGCGGAATTGGTCGAGAAGATCAATGACATCGACGCCTCGATCCGGGACGACCTGCGCGACGGGATGACTCGAGCCGAGCGCACGCAGCTCGCTCAGACGCTGCACCGGCTCGAAGAGAATCTGTCGTACCTCGAGGAGCGTCTCTCCGAATAGCTGCGCCATCACGCAATCTGCCGCGAATCGGCTACCGCAGATATGTATGCGATGATACATTATTGTTGTGGTGCATAGCGACAGGCTCGGCTGAAGGACACGTCGATGCGTCGCACACTCTTTGAAGCCGACCATGAGGACTTTCGCGCAACCGTGCGCGAATTCGTCTCACGCGAAGTCCTGCCGAACCTCGAGATGTGGGACCGCGATCGCCTCATCGGGCGCGAGACCTGGCACGCCGCGGGCAAGTTGGGGCTCTTCGGGATCGCGGTACCCGAGGAGTACGGCGGGGGAGGCCTCGCCGACTATCGCTTCCGCTGCGTGATCATGGAAGAGCTTGCCCGAGCCAACGCGGCGGCGCTGGCCAACAGCTTCACGCTACAAGACGACGTCGTGTTGCCTTACCTGCTCAGTCTGGCAAACGAGAAGCAGCAGCAAAGGTGGTTGCGCGGGATGGCCACAGGCGACATCATCGGCGCGATTGCCATGACGGAGCCGGCCGCGGGCAGTGATCTGCAGGGCATCCGCTCCACGGCGGTCCGCGATGGCGACGAATGGGTTCTCAACGGCAGCAAGACTTTCATCTCCAACGGCATCAACTCGGACATCGTGATCGTGCTCTGTCGCACGAACGAAGGGCGCAGCAGTACCGCACTCAGCCTGCTCGTCGTAGAGCGTGACATGCCTGGATTTGAGCGAGGCCGAAAGCTACGCAAGCTCGGCTTGAACGCGCAGGACACGGCGGAGTTGTTCTTCACCGACGTGCGCGTGCCGGCCGCGAATCTGCTCGGCGAGGAGGGCAAAGGGTTCGGTTACCTTATGACGAACCTCCCGGTCGAGCGGATCTCGGTCGCGTATCAAGCGCTCGCCGCCTCCCGGGCCGCGATCGCCTGGACGCTTGAATACATCAAAGAACGCACAGCATTCGGCAAGAGCCTGAGCTCGTTTCAGAACACACAGTTCGAGATCGCCGACATGGTCACCAAGCTCGACGTGTTCGAAACATACATGGACAAATCGGTCACGGCCCTCAACGCCGGGGAACTGACACCGGTCGACGCCGCCAAAGGAAAGTATTTGGGTAGCGAGCTACAGAAAGAGATCGTCGACAGGTGCCTGCAGCTGTTCGGTGGGTACGGCTACATGCTCGAATACCCGATCGCGCGCGCCTACGCAGATGCCCGAGTCCAGACCATCTACGGTGGGACCTCCGAGATTATGAAGACGATCATCGGCCGGGACGTCATTGGAAAATGCTGACGACCCAGCGGCGAGCAAGTATCCACAAGCTAAACGGTCAGCTGCCTCAACGCACCTAGATAGGGGATGGCAATGCATCAAAAGGGCATGACAGACGAAGAGTTCGCACCATACTTCGCCAAAGCTCAAGAACTCTCCCAATTCTTCCGCGAGCTCGGCCCGAAGTACGACGCCGAAAACGCGTTTGCGACCCCGTCGATCGACGTATTCAAGAACTCGGGGCTGGGCGGCTTGCAGATCCCGAAGGAGTTCGGCGGCCCTGGGGGCGACATCCTCCAGGTATCGAAGGTGGTGACCGAATTGTCGCGAGGAGACTCGGCGATCGCGCTGGCCTACAACATGCACTACATCATGGTCGGTGTTGCCGGGAACTTGATGAGTGACGAACAAAAGAAACACTGGCTGGGAAGGGTAGCGGCCGGGGAATTGCTCTTCGGACCGTTCTCCGAGCAGCGCGCCGGATTTTCCGGTCTGGCCGATATGCAGGCCATACCCCAGGAGGGCGGGGGATGGAAGCTGTATGGCCGAAAGACCTGGGGCACCTTGTGCGAGGCGGCCGACATCATCACGACAAACGCCACGGAGACAGACAGGGACGGCAACCTGCCGGACACCTTCGAGGGCCGGATCATGAACGAAAAACTTTTCATCGCCGACTTTGATGTCGACGCGAATGGGGTCGGTGACGGAATCCGTATCGAGAAGACCTGGGATGCCCTCGGTATGCACGCCACGGGCACGCAAACAATTGTGTTTGACGGATTCTTCGTGCCTGAGGCCGGATTCATTTCTGTATTTCGTACCGGCGCCTTCGGCACACTGGAATGGGCTTCATTGCTCTTCGCGAGCCTGTATCTGGGCATGCAGCAGCGGATCCTCGAAGAAGTCGTCAAGGCGCTCTCCAAGAAACACCTCGGCGCGACCTTCGGCGCCACCGTGGCTGCAGATACTGAAGTCAAAAACATCGGACACATCATCGACGGCGTCGGTGACATGGCCGCCCGGGTAGAAATATCCCGCCGGGTGGTTTACCAGACCTGTCAGGACCTCATCGACGGCAAAGACCAGGACTGGCCGCCTGAGCTGCGGTTCCCCTACCTGGGACTCGCGAAAACATTCGTCGCCGACAACGTCATGAACATGTCGCGCCACGCCATGAGCATGGTCGGCGGCTCATCGTTCCGCAGAGGCAGCATTTTCGAACGGCTATACCGCGACTCCGCCGCGTCGATGTTCCAACCCCTCAACGCTGATCAGACTTACAGCTTCATTGGTCAGATGCTGCTCAACGCGGCGGCGGCCGACCACCAGCAAAGCTAGTTTGATCGCACCCGCCCGAGGTGCCAGATGAATCTTCGTAACCAGCGGATCTGTGCCTGGACTGGTCCGGCGTTGTGTGTGGTGTTCTTCCTCGGATTCTGGGCGGTCGCAAAGTGGATGCCGCCACCGGACCCGAACGCCGGCCCCGAGCGGATCGCCGAAATCTACCGCCAGCACACAACCGCGATCCGCATCGGTCAGATCATCGGGATGACCGCAATCGGATTCCTCGTAATCTGGGCGGCGGCGATCGCGGCGCAGATGCGAAGAATCGAGGGCCCTAACCCCGTCCTGGCCTACGCGCAGCTGGCCTTGGCTGCAATCTCGTGCCTCGTGTTTATCTTTCCGATGTTTTACTGGGAAGTGGGGGCTTATCGGCCCGAGCGCAATCCCGAACAGCTATGGCTGCTCAACGATCTGGGCTGGCTTCCGTTCGTCATGAATGTCTATACCGGCGTGCCCTGGGTGCTGACCATCGGGTGGGCGATTCTGTCGGATACGCGCGAGCGGCCCGTGTTTCCACGCTGGGCCGGCTATTACTGCATCTGGTTAGCCGTCATCTTTTTGCCGGCCAACATCGCCGTGTTTATCAAGCACGGCCCGTTCGCCTGGAACGGTCTGGTGGTGTTCTGGCTTCCCATAACGTTTTTCGGCACGTTCTTGCTCGTGTTCAGTTGGCTGCTGCTGCGGGCGATCAATGACCAAGCCAACGAGGAACGCGCTGCACACCCGGACGAGGCAATCGTCGGCTCCCCGTGAATTGACGCACGCGACGCGTGCATGCGTCCTGTTCAGAAGCGCTAGCCGAGCGCATCTAGGGTCTCGAGGTCCACCATCGCTTGGGCTGTTCGTGCAACGATCGCCCGCGTGACATCCTCGGGATGCACTTCCCTGAACCGGTTTACGGCCGAAGTGTACGCCCAGAAGATCAGGCCATGGACCAGCTGCTGACGATATGCGAGCCACGCCTCGCCGTGGCTTGGCGGGCTACCACCGTTGGCGCCGAGTTCGTCGAGATAGAGCTCCAGCAGTTCCCGTTCCCAATTCCGGCGGTCCTCGATGTCGAGGACGGAGCTGAGTGCGTAACTGACATCGAGCGCCCAGTTCCCCTTTGCGATTGCCTGCCAGTCGTACAGACACACCGATCCGTCTGGCACCTGAAACCAATTCCTGGGGTGAGTGTCTTGGTGCAGCAATGTTTTCGGCTGCCGTGCGTTAAGGGCGAGCGAGTGCATCAGGGCCGCGCGGACCTCAGATTTGCGTGACCGTAGTTCGGCGGGGATCTCCGCGGTCAGCCACCGAAACGCGGTGATTCCGCCCAGATCGCAGCCGGCTCTGGTGTTAAGTGCCTGCTGCCACACGTAGGGGTCAACGATCACGGACCACTCGCTGTCCAATCTAGGATCGTTCCAAAACGTTCCGTGGTAACGCGCCATTTCACGCACCATGCACTCGGCGCCCCTACGGTCCACCCGAATGCCATCACGAGGAAAAGTCGCACCGCGTATTGCCGCGACATCCTCAGTCAAAACAAGATAACGCCAGGATGCCGCGTCCCAGCGGCCGAAATAGCCGGCGGGAGCTCCGATCTTCAGCTCTCGTCGGATCTTCTCGTAGAACAGCGACTCGCCGGCGCCTATGTTTGTGATCCCTACAGGAGCCGGGAGATGAACCGTGGTGCGGATTTCGAGAAGACCGCCGTGGGAAGGCCTGCGGCGACGCCCGCCCCGTTGTATTCGACGCGAAGCGATCGGCGTGAAGCGGTTCCCTCCGATGCCCCAAAGACCTCAAACCCGGTTACGCGCGCCCCGGGATGGTCCCGGCACAGGGCCGCAGTGAGCCAGTCTTCTGTCAGGTTTTCAACTCTTACCGGGACCGAGCTAAGGTCGAGCTCGGTCGGTCGCAGCTTTTCTTTAGCGATTACAGTGCCGACGCGCGCTATGGAACTGGCCAAAATGAATTGGTCCCGCAGGCCCAAATTCGGGCTCCTCTCAAGGCGATACGCCTCGGTCAATCAGGTTGAGGATTCGCGCTTTCGAGTGTTTTGGCGAGCGCCGCAGCAGCTTCGTGGTGGCGTAGTTGGTATTCCCAGAGGACATCGACCTGTGACTGCGATATGTGTAGGCCGGCGGCCTCGAGACACGGGATTGTCTCACCGATGATCCGGTAAAAGACGTTGGCGGTTCGCGGGACCAGCGTCACTCCGTCGGCCACTTCCGCGGCATGGATGTCTTGGATCAGTCCGGCCAATCCCTTGGGGGTTCCTATGTACGCCAGGGATCGGGGTGATTGACGAGTCTGATCAGAATCAAAGAGGCGGCTCAAATCGGTCCGGACAAGCGAAGAGTTGCAGGCGATCATTACGTCGAGATCGACGAAGACCTGCACAGAGCTCTGGTGGTCGCCGCGTGCGGCGACCACGGCACGCACCTGGGCGGTCTTGCGCTGCGCATCACGCAGATCGGTCGCACGGGTCCGTACGATTCGCGCGGGGGAACCGAATGAACCCGGCTCGGTGAGATCTGTCCAGAACTTGACGATTTCCGCCGAATTCTGGTGCCTCGCAAGCTCGTCGGGCAAACTACCGGCTGCCAGCTCGATGGCGACACGGACCGGTCCATTGTCCGGCGCCCCACTGCAGGATGCGTCCGTCATCGATGGCGTCGATCCGCCGGCGGTATTCATGCCCACCGGATCTCCGCGAGGCGGCGCGGACGGCGGTTCCAGCTGTGAAAAGCCCAAGAATCTTCCACGCTGCATGTGATCACAAGCCACCTCCGACCTCGACTCGCCAGTGCCCTCCGCCGCGAGATAACGGCACCGCGGCGCCCGTCTGGTAGCGGCAATCATTCAGTTCATAACGATATTGTTTATTAGTATACAACACATGGCCGCATGCGTGAACTTGGGCGTTCCTCCATGACGACCGGCTTCGATCCCTAACCCCTTGAGACGAACACAGGCCATCAGGTGTGATCATGCCCAATGAATTTCCACTTCCGAACACGTCGACCGACCTGACCGGACAGGTGGCCTTGGTGACGGGCGCTACGGGAGGGCTTGGGTATCGTTTCGCGGGCGTATTAGCCGATGCGGGCGCGGCCGTCTTGCTCGCCGGACGTCGGCTTGATCGCTTGCAGCAGGTTGCTCACGAAATCTGCTCCCGCGGTCAGCGTTGTGCGCCGGTGCCGATGGATCTGGCACAACCCGCTGGCCTGGCAAGCGCGTTGGACGGTGCTGAGGCGGCGTTCGGAACCGTGACGATCCTCGTGAACAATGCCGTGATTCCCGATGCGCAACGGGCGCATCGGATATCGCTGGACCTGATCGACAAGGTCATCGATACGAACCTACGTGGGCCGTTCGTGCTGACATGCGAGGTCGCTAGGCGCCTCATTGCTGCTGGCCGGCAAGGTCGAATTATCAATCTGTCATCAATGGCTGCGTATCACTATGCAGGCGACGGTGCGGCGCTGTACTCCACCACGAAGGCGGCAGTTAACCGGATGACAGAAGCGTTGGCTGTCGAATGGGTCCGCTACGGAATCAACGTCAACGCCATCGCACCGGGCGCGTTCATGTCAGAGATGGTGCAGGAGCACATCGAGCGCGTCGGCGACTTTACCGCCGGCCTGCCGCGCCGACGAATCGGGGATCCAGCTCAACTCGACAGCACGCTGCTCTTCTTGGCGGCACCGGCGTCGGAGTTCGTGACCGGAACCATTGTCAAAGTCGACGACGGGCAATATCCGCGCTGAATAGTGCCGACCCCTTGCTGAGGTCCCAGGTGTCGTTGTCGGTGCGCGCCATTTGCGTCCCCCGGACTGCCGTTTGGATCAGCCGGGCGCGACAACACGTCCGGACATGGAATGCTTGCGGTGATGCGGCACTACTACTCCGTAGACGCCATCCGCGACGCCGAGGCGCCGCTGCTGGCCAGCCTGCCCGACGGCGCACTGATGCGCCGCGCGGCGTTCGGGCTGGCCACCGCGATCATCGCCGAGCTGACCGCCCGCGCGGGCGGGGTCGCCGGGCGGCGGGTGTGCGCGGTCGTCGGCTCGGGCGACAACGGCGGTGACGCGCTGTGGGCGGCGACCTTCGTGCGCCGCCGCGGGGCGGCCGCCGACGCGGTGCTGCTCAAACCGGAGCGCACCCACCGCAAGGGGCTCGCGGCGTTCCGCAAGGCCGGCGGTCGCGTCGTCGAAAGAGTTTCGCCCGCAACCGATCTCGTCATCGACGGCGTCGTCGGCATCTCCGGCTCCGGCCCGCTGCGACCGGCGGCGGCCGAGGTGTTCGCGGCCGCCGCGGGAATCCCGGTGGTCGCCGTCGACATCCCCAGCGGCATCGACGTGGCCACCGGCGCGATCACCGGCCCCGCGGTACAGGCGGCGCTGACCGTCACCTTCGGCGGGCTCAAACCCGTGCACGCGCTGGCCGACTGCGGGCGGGTCAAGCTGATCGACATCGGCCTCGACCTGCCCGAGACCGATGTGCTGGGTTTCGAGGCCGCCGACGTCGCGGCCCGCTGGCCGGTGCCCGGACCGCACGACGACAAGTACACCCAGGGGGTGACGGGCGTGATGGCCGGCTCGTCGACCTACCCCGGCGCCGCCGTCTTGTGCACCGGCGCCGCCGTGGCCGCCACCTCCGGCATGGTCCGCTACGCGGGCAGCGCGCACACGCAGGTGCTGGCGCAGTGGCCCGAGGTGATCGCGTCGCCCACCCCGGCCGCGGCCGGGCGGGTGCAGGCGTGGGTGGTCGGGCCGGGCTTGGGCACCGACGAAACCGGGGCCGCGGCGCTGTGGTTCGCGCTGGAGAGCGACCTTCCGGTGATCGTCGACGCCGACGCGCTGACCATCCTCGCCGCCCACCCCGAGCTCGTCATGAGCCGCGCCGCGCCCACGGTGCTGACCCCGCACGCGGGTGAATTCGCCCGGCTGGCGGGCAATCCGCCCGGCGACGACCGGGTGGCCGCGTGCCGGAAGCTGGCCGACACGTTCGGCGCCACCGTGCTGCTCAAGGGCAACGTCACGATCATCGCCGACCCCGGCGGACCGGTCTATCTCAATCCGGCCGGGCAGTCCTGGGCGGCCACGGCCGGTTCCGGAGACGTGCTCTCGGGGATGATCGGCGCGCTGCTGGCGTCCGGTTTGCCGGCGGCCGAGGCGGCGGCGGCCGCGGCGTTCGTGCACGCGCGCGCGGCCGCGCTCTCGGCCGCCGACCCGGGCCCGGGCGAGGCGCCGACGTCGGCGTCGCGAATCGTCCCGCACATCCGGGCCGCACTGGCCGACCTGTAGCACCAACCAGAAAGGATCCGCCGTGTCCCGCAGCCATCCGTCCGTGCCGGCCCACTCGATCGCCCCCGCCTACACCACCCGAATGTTCACCGCGCCGGTGCCCGCGCTGCGGCTGCCCGAGGAGTCGATGGACCCCGACGCCGCCTACCGGTTCATCCACGACGAGCTGATGCTCGACGGCAGCTCCCGGCTGAACCTGGCGACGTTCGTCACCACCTGGATGGATCCCGAGGCCGGCAAGCTGATGGCCGAGACGTTCGACAAGAACATGATCGACAAGGACGAATACCCGGCCACCGCGGCCATCGAGCAGCGCTGCGTGTGCATGGTGGCCGACCTGTTCCATGCCGAGGACCTCAGGGACGACGACCCGTCCAGCGCGATCGGGGTGTCGACGATCGGCTCCAGCGAGGCGGTGATGCTGGGTGGGCTGGCGCTGAAATGGCGCTGGCGGGCGAAGGTCGGAAAGGGTTGGGAGAAGCGCACGCCCAACCTGGTGATGGGCTCCAACGTTCAGGTGGTGTGGGAGAAGTTCTGCCGCTACTTCGACGTCGAGCCGCGTTACCTGCCGATGGAGGAGGGGCGCTACGTCATCACCCCCGAGCAGGTCGTGGACGCCGTCGACGAGGACACCATCGGCGTGGTGGCGATCCTGGGCACCACCTACACCGGCGAGCTCGAACCCATCGCCCAGATCTGCGCGGCGCTGGACAAGCTGGCCGCCGGCGGGGGCGTGGACGTCCCGGTGCACGTCGACGCCGCCAGTGGGGGCTTCGTGGTGCCGTTCCTGCACCCGGGCCTGGAATGGGATTTCCGGCTGCCCCGGGTGGTGTCGATCAACGTCAGCGGCCACAAGTACGGGCTGACCTACCCCGGCATCGGCTTCGTCGTGTGGCGCAGCGCCGAGCACCTCCCCGACGAGCTCGTGTTCCGGGTCAACTACCTGGGCGGCGACATGCCCACCTTCACGCTGAACTTCTCCCGACCCGGGAACCAGGTGGTCGGCCAGTACTACAACTTCCTGCGGCTGGGCCGCGAGGGATACACCAAGGTCATGCAGAGCCTGTCGTCGACCGCGCGCTGGCTGGGCGATCAGCTGCGCGAAGGCGAGCATTGCGAGCTGATCTCCGACGGCTCGGCGATCCCGGTGATCAGCTTCCGGCTGGCCAGGGACCGCGGCTACACCGAGTTCGACGTCTCCCACGAGCTGCGCGGCTACGGCTGGCAGGTGCCCGCCTACACCATGCCGGACAACGCCACCCACATCTCGGTGCTGCGCATCGTGGTGCGCGAAGGGCTCTCCGCCGACCTGGCCCGCGCGCTGCACGACGACGCCCGCAACGCGCTGGCGTCGCTGGACAAGATCAAGCCCGCCGGGCACTACGACGCCCAGCACTTCGCGCACTGAGCCTCTCTGCTTGTCACATCCGTCACATCGGCCCCGGCGGGAGAGGGATGTCTCTTGTGCCCGCCTCAGAGCGACAACCCGGGATGCGGTGGTGAATCAGTCGCTGTGATGCGGGCACATCGTGGGCCGCCCGGAACGGGTGACTGTCGTGACGGCTGAGGGCGAGGCGCGCTTCCCCGCGAAGGGGTCTGGGACAATGGGGGCCATGAAAGGGCCCGCCGCCGTTACGCCGATCTCGCTGACGCCTGGGGTCCTCGCCGAGGCCGTGGTGGACCTGGGCGCCATCGCGCACAACGTGCGGGTGCTGCGCGAACACGCCGGTGGCGCGGGCGTGATGGCCGTGGTCAAGGCCGACGGCTACGGCCACGGCGCGACGCGGGTCGCCCGGGCGGCCCTGGCGGCCGGGGCGGCCGAGCTGGGGGTCGCCACCGTCGACGAGGCGCTGGCGCTGCGCGCCGACGGGATCACCGCGCCGGTGCTGGCGTGGCTGCACCCGCCCGGCATCGACTTTGGCCCCGCGCTGCTGGCCGACGTGGAGATCGCCGTGTCCTCGGTGCGTCAGCTCGACGAGGTGACCGACGCGGTGCGCCGCACGGGGCGCACGGCGACGGTGACCGTCAAGGTCGACACCGGGCTGAACCGCAACGGCGTCGCCCCGGCGAACTACCCGGCGATGCTGACCGCGCTGCGCCGGGCCGTCGCCGAGGACGCCATCCGGCTGCGCGGGCTGATGTCGCACATGGTGTTCGCCGACCAGCCGGAGAACCCCATCAACGACGTTCAGGCCCAACGGTTTTCCGACCTGCTCGCGCAGGCGCGCGCGGAGGGCCTGCGGTTCGAGGTCGCGCACCTGGCCAATTCGTCGGCCACGATGTCGCGCCCCGACCTGGCCTTCGACCTGGTGCGTCCGGGCATCGCGGTGTACGGGCTGAGCCCGGTGCCCCAGCTCGGTGACATGGGGTTGGTCCCGGCGATGACGGTGAAATGCGCTGTCGCGCTGGTCAAATCGATTCGCGCCGGCGACAGCGTGTCCTACGGGCACACCTGGACCGCGCAACGCGACACCAACCTGGCGCTGATGCCGATCGGCTACGCCGACGGGGTCTTCCGCTCGCTGGGTGGGCGCCTGGAGGTGCTGATCAACGGCAGGCGACGCCCCGGTGCGGGACGCATCTGCATGGACCAGTTCGTCGTCGACCTCGGCCCTGGGCCGCTCGACGTGGCCGAGGGCGACGAGGCGATCCTGTTCGGCCCGGGCACCCGGGGCGAGCCCACCGCACAAGAGTGGGCAGACCTGCTCGGCACCATCCACTACGAAGTGGTGACCAGCCCGCGGGGGCGGATCACCAGGACCTATCGCGAGGCCGAAACCATTGAGCCCTGACAAAACCCGCAGGCGCCCCAGGGGCAGAGCCTGGCTTGCGGGAGGGGCCGGGGTGACCGCCGTCGCCACCATCGTCGGAGCCTCCGCCCGCCGCTCGATGACCCAGCGCGCGACCCTGCTCGAAGACCCTTACGCCGACGAGGATTTCGAGACGATCGACAACGACCGCGCCTACGTGGTGACCACGCCCGACGGGGTCCCGCTGGCGGTCCGCGAGGCCGGGCCGCCCGACGCGCCGGTGACGATGGTCTTCGTCCACGGATTCTGCCTGCGCATGGGCGCCTTCCATTTCCAGCGCACCCGGCTGCCGAATCGGTTGGCCCCGCCCGTCCGGATGGTGTTCTACGACCAGCGCGGCCACGGACGATCCGGCGCCGGCGCGCCCGAAACCTACAACCTCACCCAACTGGGCGAGGACCTCGACACCGTGCTGAGGGCCGTGGCCCCCCACGGGGTGGTGGTGCTGGTCGGCCACTCGATGGGTGGCATGACGGTGTTGTCGCACGCGCGCCAGTTCCCCGGCCAGTACGGCAAGCGGATCGTCGGCGCCGCGATCATCTCTTCCGCGGCCGAGGGCGTGACGCGATCGCCTTTGGGCGAGATCCTGAAAAACCCTGCGCTGGACGCATTTCGGTTCACGGCGCGGTCCGCGCCCAAGCTGATGCACCGCGGCCGCAACGTGTCGCGGTCGCTGATCGGCCCGATCCTGCGGGCCGCCTCCTACAGCGACCTGCAGGTCAGCCGCAGCCTGGACGCGTTCTCCCAGCGGATGATGAACGGCACCCCGATCGACACCATGGTCGGCTTTCTGGACGCCCTGGAAAAACACGACGAGACCGCCGGGCTGTGGACGTTGCTCAAGGTGCCGACCCTGATCGCGTGCGGCGACCATGACCTGCTCACCCCGGACGAATACTCGCGGAAGATGGCGGCCTCGCTGCCGCGCTCCGAGCTGGTCATCGTCGACGGGGCCAGCCACCTGGCGCTGCTGGACAAGCCCGAGGCCATTAACGACGGGCTGGTCCGGCTCGTCCACCGGGCCGTCCCGGGCGAGATGGCGCTGCGGTACCGGCGACTGCGGGAAAGGTTGCGGCGCCGTGGCTGAGGTCGACGGACAGGGCACGGCCACCTGCGAGCGCGTTGAGGACACCGTCGCGCTGGGCTCGCGGCTGGGCCGGCAGCTGCGCGCGGGCGACGTGGTGGTGCTCTCCGGTCCGCTCGGTGCGGGAAAGACGGTGCTGGCCAAGGGAATTGCGGCGGCGATGGACGTCGACGGCCCGGTGACGTCGCCCTCGTACGTGCTGGCGCGGGTGCACCCGCCGCGGCGGCCGGGCGCGCCCGCGATGATTCACGTCGACATGTACCGGCTGCTGGATCACGGGGGCGCCGACCTGCTGGGCGAGCTGGACTCGCTGGACCTCGACACCGATCTCGACGACGCGGTCGTCGTGGTCGAGTGGGGCGAGGGCCTGGCCGAACGGCTTTCGGAGCGGCACCTCGAAGTCCGGCTCGAGCGGGTCAGCCACTCCGATGTGCGGATCGCGACGTGGGAGTGGGGGCGCTCGTGAACGTGCTTGCGCTCGACACCGCCACCCCCGCCGTGACGGCGGGCGTCGTACGACTCGAGGACCTGACGGTCCTGGCCGAGCGGGCCACCCACGACGCCCGCGCGCACGCCGAGCGGCTGACCCCCAACGCGCTGGCCGCCCTCGCCGACGCGGGGCTCACCATGGCCGACCTCGACGCCGTCGTGGTCGGTTGTGGCCCCGGCCCCTTCACCGGCCTGCGGGCCGGCATGGCGACCGCCGCCGCGTACGGGCACGCGCTGGGCATCCCGGTGCGCGGCGTGTGCAGCCTGGACGCCATCGGGGTGCGCACCACCGGCGACGTGCTGGTGGTCACCGACGCCCGCCGCCGTGAGGTCTACTGGGCCCGGTATCGCGACGGGTTCCGCATGGCGGGTCCCGGCGTCAATGCCCCAGCCGACGTCGACGCCGGCACCGCCGTTGCGGTCGCCGGCTCGCCCGAGCACGCCGCCCTGTTCGGCCTGCCGGTCTGCGGGCCGGCCCACCCGACGCCCGCCGGCCTGGTCGCGGCGGTACCCGACTGGTCCGAGCGCCCACTGCCGCTCGTCGCGCTTTACCTGCGCCGCCCCGACGCCAAACCCCTGGCGGCCCCCCGATGACGGCCTGCAGCGAGCCCGTGACCATCGGCGCGTTGACACCCGCCGACGCCGAGCGCTGCGCCGAGCTGGAGGCCTTGCTGTTCCCCGGCGACGACCCCTGGCCCGCGGTGGCGTTCAACCGCGAACTCGCCGCCAAGCACAACCACTACGCGGCCGCCCGCGTCGGCGACATCCTGGTCGGCTACGCCGGCATCTCGCGGTTGGGCCGCGTCCCGCCATTCGAGTACGAGGTGCACACCATCGGGGTGGATCCGGCCTATCAAGGCCGGGGCATCGGCCGCCGGCTGCTCGACGACCTGCTCGGTTTCGCCGGCGGCGGCGTCGTCTACCTGGAGGTCCGCACCGACAACGAGGCGGCCATCGGGCTCTACCGCAGCGCGGGATTCGCGCAGATCGGCCTGCGCAAGCGCTACTACCGAGTCAGCGGCGCCGACGCGTACACCATGCGGCGGGAGGCGCTCGCATGATCATCCTGGCCATCGAAACCTCCTGCGACGAAACGGGAGTCGGGATCGCGCGCCTCGACGAGGACGGCACCGTGACCCTGCTCGCCGACGAGGTGGCGTCCAGCGTCGACGAACACGTCCGCTTCGGCGGCGTCGTCCCCGAGATCGCCTCGCGCGCGCACCTGGAGGCGCTCGGCCCGGCCATGCGCCGCGCGCTGGCGACGGCGGGGCTCGACAAGCCCGACGTCGTCGCGGCCACCATCGGGCCCGGGCTGGCCGGCGCCCTGCTGGTGGGAGTGGCTGCGGCCAAGGCGTATTCGGCCGCCTGGGACGTGCCGTTCTACGCGGTGAACCACCTGGGCGGGCACCTGGCCGCCGACGTCTACGAACACGGACCGCTGACCGAATGCGTGGCTCTGCTGGTGTCGGGCGGGCACACCCACCTGCTGCACGTGCGCTCCCTCGGCGAGCCGATCGTCGAACTGGGCAGCACCGTCGACGACGCCGCCGGCGAGGCCTATGACAAGGTGGCGCGGCTGCTGGGGCTGGGCTACCCGGGCGGCAAGGTGCTCGACGACCTGGCCCGCACTGGCGATCCCGACGCCATCCCGTTCCCGCGCGGCATGACCGGTCCCCGCGACGACCCGTACGCGTTCAGCTTCTCCGGGCTCAAGACCGCCGTCGCGCGCTACGTGGAAAGCCACCCCGACGCGGCCACCGCCGACGTCGCCGCCGGCTTCCAGGAGGCCGTCGCCGACGTGCTCACCGGAAAGGCGGTGCGCGCGGCGAGCGAGCTCGGCGTCTCGACGCTGCTGATCGCCGGGGGAGTGGCCGCGAACTCGCGTTTGCGGGAGCTGGCCACCGAGCGCTGCGCGGCGGCCGGCCTCACGCTGCGCATCCCCCGGCCCCGGCTGTGCACCGACAACGGGGCGATGATCGCCGCCTTCGCCGCGCACCTGGTGGCGGCGGGCGCGGCGCCGTCGCCGCTGGACGTCCCCAGCGACCCCGGCCTGCCGGTGGTAAAAGCCCAGGTGGGCTGACGTTCGCTCAGCGCGGACACGCCGGGAGGCGAGAAGCACCACGGCGCCCTTGAGTGCTAGCACTCGCATGTATAGAGTGCTAGGTGGCAATCGGCCAAGCCCCTGTGTCGGCACCCGCGACGACGGCGCGAGGGCACGGATGGATGCTGGGTCAACTGATAATCCGGCCGGGGCGAACGCCCCGGACCCGGACCTAACACATGTCCGGGGCGAAGGCTCCGGCCCGATCTAACTAGTGGAGGGCTCCAATCGTGGCGAAGGTGAACATCAAGCCACTCGAGGACAAGATTCTCGTGCAGGCCAACGAGGCCGAGACCACGACCGCGTCCGGTCTGGTCATTCCTGACACCGCCAAGGAGAAGCCGCAGGAAGGCACCGTCGTCGCAGTCGGCCCGGGCCGCTGGGATGAGGACGGCGAGAAGCGGATCCCGCTGGACGTCTCGGAGGGTGACACCGTCATCTACAGCAAGTACGGCGGCACCGAGATCAAGTACAACGGCGAGGAGTACCTGATCCTGTCCGCGCGCGACGTGCTGGCTGTCGTATCCAAGTAAGGACCGTGTTCCGCCCCGGTGATCCCCGCGCACCCCGCGGGTGATTTCCGGGGCGGCATGCGTTGTGAAGGAGCCTGATGAGCAAAGTTATTGAGTACGACGAAACCGCGCGCCGCGCCATGGAGGCCGGCGTGAACAAGCTCGCCGACGCCGTCCGGGTGACGCTGGGTCCGCGCGGCCGGCACGTGGTGCTGGCCAAGGCCTTTGGTGGGCCCGCCGTCACCAACGACGGCGTCACCGTCGCGCGCGAGATCGACCTCGAGGACCCGTTCGAGAACCTGGGCGCCCAGCTGGTGAAGTCGGTGGCCACCAAGACCAACGACGTCGCGGGCGACGGCACCACCACCGCGACCGTGCTGGCGCAGGCGCTGGTCAAGGACGGGCTGCGCATGGTCGCCGCCGGTGCCAACCCGATCGCGCTGGGCGTCGGGATCGGCAAGGCCGGCGACGCGGTGTCCGAGGCGCTGCTGGCCGAGGCCACGCCGGTCTCCGGCAAGGAGGGGATCGCGCAGGTGGCGACCGTGTCGTCGCGCGACCCGCACATCGGTGAGCTGGTCGGCGAGGCGATGACCAAGGTCGGCGCCGACGGCGTCGTCAGCGTCGAGGAATCCTCCACCCTGAACACCGAG
Organism: Mycobacterium sp. E2327; assembly: GCF_001672675.1. Lineage (NCBI taxonomy): Bacteria > Bacillati > Actinomycetota > Actinomycetes > Mycobacteriales > Mycobacteriaceae > Mycobacterium > Mycobacterium sp. E2327. The sequence continues at coordinate 29,687 of NZ_LZKE01000159.1, read as the reverse complement.
CTGGAGTTCACCGAGGGCGTCGGCTTCGACAAGGGCTTCCTGTCGGCGTATTTCGTCACCGACTTCGACTCGCAGGAGGCCGTGCTCGACGACCCGCTGATCCTGCTGCACCAGGAGAAGATCAGCTCGCTGCCCGACCTGCTGCCGATGCTGGAGAAGGTCGCCGAATCGGGCAAGCCGCTGCTGATCGTCGCCGAGGACGTCGAGGGCGAGGCCCTGGCGACGCTGGTCGTCAACTCGATCCGCAAGACGCTGAAGGCCGTTGCGGTCAAGGCGCCGTTCTTCGGTGACCGCCGCAAGGCGTTCCTCGAGGACCTCGCCGTGGTTACGGGCGGGCAGGTGATCAACCCCGACGCCGGCCTGCTGCTGCGCGAGGTCGGCGCCGAGGTGCTGGGCTCGGCGCGGCGCGTGGTGGTCAGCAAGGACGACACGATCATCGTCGAGGGCGGCGGCTCCAAGGAGGCGGTCGCCAACCGCGTCAAGCAGTTGCGCGCCGAGATCGAGAAGAGCGACTCCGACTGGGATCGCGAGAAGCTGCAGGAGCGGCTGGCCAAGCTGGCCGGCGGCGTCGCCGTCATCAAGGTCGGTGCCGCCACCGAGACGGCGCTCAAGGAGCGCAAGGAAAGCGTCGAGGACGCCGTCGCGGCCGCCAAGGCCGCCGTCGAGGAGGGCATCGTCGCGGGCGGCGGAACGGCGCTCATCCACGCCCGAAAGGCGTTGCAGGAGCTGCGCGCAACGCTCAGCGGCGACGAGGCGCTCGGCGTCGACGTGTTCTCCACGGCGCTGGCGGCGCCCCTGTACTGGATCGCCACCAACGCCGGCCTGGACGGCTCGGTCGCCGTGAACAAGGTCAGCGAGCTGCCCGTCGGGCAGGGCCTGAACGCCGAGACGCTGGAATACGGCGACCTGCTCGGCGCCGGCGTGATCGACCCCGTCAAGGTGACCCGGTCGGCCGTCGTCAACGCGGCGTCGGTGGCCCGGATGGTGCTCACCACCGAGACGGCCGTCGTCGACAAGCCAGCCGACGCGGACGACGACGGCCATGGGCATGGCCACCATCACCACCACTAGGTAATGCGGCAAGAAACACCCCCGGCCCCTGGTGGCCGGGGGTGTTTTCGTATGCCAGACAGCCAGCTGATTACTGGTCTTGTGCAACGTCCTTACAAACTAGTAAGTTAGCAGCATGCTCACCACAAACCGTGCCGCGATCGCCCGGCCCGCATTCGTCGAGGATTTCTTTGAGCGCTGGGCGAAGGCATGGAACGAACATGACGGCGACGCAGTGGCCGAATTGTGCGCTGACGACTTGATTTACGACGAGCCGGCGCTGGGTGACACGGTCCACGGTCGTGGCGCAATCCGTAACTTCGTCACGGCGATGGACACCGAGTTCCCCGACCACAAGTTCTCGCTCGAGGGTTTGTACGGCGAAGTGGGCCGGCCCGCAGTGCTGGTCGCTTGGCGATTCACTGGCACGCACGCCGCCACAGGTCGGAAGGTCGAATTCCACGGTGACGATCGGCTGGAATTCGGCGAGGACGGTCTGATCAGTGCGTATCGCTGCCTCTACGACAATCACGCGGTACTGCGCCAGTTGGGCGAAACGTCGTCACGATGACGGCCGACGCTGTGACGTCGGTTGGTGCTCGGAAGCCGAGGTCGGTTCGACGCGCCGAGATTCTCGACGCGGCAGCGGTCGAGTTTGCCGAAACCGGTTTAGCCGGAACACGTTTGGAGGCAATTGCCGCACGCGCGGGACTATCGCATCCGCGAGTGGTCCAGGTGTTCGGCTCGAAGCGCGCCCTTTTTCTTGCGGTCGTCGACGTGACCTTCGACCGTATCGCCGCCGCGTTCGTTGCCGCAGCCAAACGTTCAGAGGCGAGCGACCATGCGATACCGCTAGGAATTCTCGGCGACGCTTACCGGCGGTTGCTGCAGCGTGACCGAACCATCGCGCTGATGATGCTGCACAGCTATGCCGCGGCCGGCGACGACGTCGTGCGAGAAGCAGTCGCCCGCCGCCATCTCGCGCTTCAACGCGAAGTCGCGGCCATGACTGGCGCAGATGCGCGCGGAGTGCAGACATTCTTCGCCACCGGACTGGTGGTCACCGTCTCAACCGCGCTTGCGCTGCCAAGTAAACGGACTGACGCGGCGTGGGGCGCATGGCTGCTGGCACGGGTCTGTGCGGTGAACGATGCGACCGAGTCACGATGACGGCGGCTTACTTTTAAGACCACCCAAACGGCGGTGGTCGACAAGCCCGCCGCGGCCGAGGATGACCACGCCACTGGCACCACCACCATTGGGCCAAGCGATTACCAAGCACCCCAGGCCACGACGGTCGGGGGTGTTTTCGTTTTTCACAGCCCGAAGATAACGATCCCCACGCCGACGATGATCGCCACCGCGAGCGACAGCAACAGGATGCTGACGATCCGCTCCTTCGCCGCCGGGGCCACGTGGTCGCCTGCCGCGATGGGCGCGAGTCTGCGGCCGGCGCCCCATGCCGCCGCGAGCAGAGTGGCCAGCCAGTTCACATAGGCGGCATACACGATTAGCACGACTGCCGTAACCGCCCAAGCGTTGGGCAAGTGGATGTGCGGCCAGAGCAGGCCGATCAATACGAGGAACATGCCGTTGAGGACTGCCTCGAGATGGCTCGACAGCGCCATGCGCGGGTTCTTCAGCGCCGACACGGCGAACCCAGTGACCAGGCCGACGAGAAACAGGGCCAATCCGAGCGTGAACAGCACCGTCTGCATGTCAGAAGGTTATGGGTGTCCGGCCGCGCGCGTCCTGAACTTAGCGCCATGTGTGTGGCTGTAATTCACGACCGCTGAGTCAAGCAGTCGCGAAACACTCCTGGTTCGTCGCGCGTGGTGTTTCGCTATTCGCATGGATCGCATCTGGCAGATGGCGTGGGATCGGTACAAATCGAGGTACCCGTGGGCGGCCTGGGCGCTCACGCTCCCCCTCGCACTGCCGGTCTACCTCGCCTGGTCGCTTGGCATTGTCGCGTTCGAAAGGTCCAATCGATACGCCGAGGCGGCCGCGGTGACCGTGGTCGCCGTGCTCGCGTATGTGTATCTGCTGGTGATGCCCGGTGGAAAAGAAGCCCGCCTCATTGAGTGGTGGGCAGCTGGCGACGGCGTCGATCGAGAAAGCGCGCTGCGCGCCACCTACAGCTACGGCCGCAAAGTGATTGCGCGGGGGATGGCTGTCACGGTTGTTTCGCTCGCGGCGCTGTTCGTCGCGGTCGGGATGGTTGCCGGAGCGAGCGGATCGCGGCTCGTCCAGTACGCGATTCTGGGCGCCGTTGCCGGATCTTCCGGCCAGCTGATCACCGTGCACAGCTACACCGAATCAATCCTGCGGCCCGCCCGGGCCGCGATCGCCTCGGACACCGGGATCGGTGATTCCCTGCCTCGCTCTCGCCCGTCGTTCGCCACGTGGACCAATGTGGCCATGCTCGCGGTGGGCTTCGCGTTTGCCGTCGCGGGCGCGCTTCTGGGCGCCGTGTTGGACGTGGCCAGGCACGGCCCCATCCTCCCCATGCTGATCGGTGGTGTGCTGGTGCTCCTGATCGGGCCGTCGCTCTGGGCCGCGTACTCGCCTCTGCTGCAACCCATTCGCGATCTCGCCGCGGGAACCGATCGCGTCGCGGTTGGCGATTTCAGCCGGCGCCTGCCGGTGGTGCAAGATGACGACCTCGCCGCGCTCGCGGCGTCGTTCAACCGCATGCAGGTGGGACTGACTGAGCGGCAACGACTTCAGGCCGCGTTCGGAACCTACGTCGACCCCGCCCTGGCCGCACGATTGCTTGAGCAGGGCGACGACGTCTTCACCGGCGAGCGCCGTGAGGTCACCGTGATGTTCATCGACATCCGCGACTTCACCACGTTCGCCGAGGCCAACAGCGCCGAGGACACCGTCGCCCGGCTCAACGCCCTGTTCGAGATCGTGGTGCCTGCCGTCGTTGATGCCGGGGGGCACGTCAACAAGTTCCTCGGTGACGGCGCGCTTGCGGTCTTCGGTGCCCCCAATGACCTCGCGGATCATGCCGACGCCGCGGTGAGCGCGGCGGTCCTCATCCATCGCCTCGTCGCCGAGCGTTTCGACGGTGCGCTGCGGATCGGCATTGGGATCAACACCGGCAAGGTGATCGCTGGGACCATCGGCGGCGGAGGCAAGCTGGAGTTCACCCTGATCGGCGACACCGTCAACGTCGCGGCCCGCGTCGAGCAACTCACCAAAACCACCGGCGACGCCCTGCTTCTTACCCAGCAGACGGTCGACGCCTTGGTTTCTCGACCGTCGGGGCTTACCCACCGGGGTGCGCACGCCCTGAAGGGCAAGTCGACGCCCACCGAGGTTTTCGGTCTCGGCCCGTCAGCCGAGCGTCATGGTTGACGCGGCTGCCGTACGAGGTGCAATGTGATACTGGTCATATGACCACTGGTCATACCGGGCGGAGAGGTGAGAACTCATGACCACCAGGGACAAGTACACGGACGTACCCGAGCCCTACTCGTGGACGGTCCCCAGTGCCGGCGATGCGCGCTTCACCTGGGAGTACGACGAGGGTCGCGCCCGGCTCCTCTCTCTGTACCAAAAGGGAAAGGACAAGCAGTGGGATGCCCAGTCGCGCATCGACTGGGCGCAAGACGTCGACCCCGACAACCCGGTCGGCCTGCCGGACGAGTTCCATCCGCTGTTCGGCAGCCCGGTGTGGGAAGCCGCCGACGAGTCGCGTCGCGCCGAGATGCGCCGGCATTCCCAGGCCTGGCAGTTCTCCCAGTTCCTGCACGGCGAGCAGGGGGCGATGGTGTGCGCGGCCAAGATCGTCGAGGTCGTCCCTGACTTGGACGCGAAGTTCTACGCGGCCACCCAGACCATGGACGAGGCCCGGCACGTGGAGACGTTCTCGCGGTTCCTGCAGGAGAAGGTCGGTCTGGTCTACCCGATCAACAAGAACCTGACCCAATTGCTGGACGACACCCTGCGCGACTCACGTTGGGACATGCCGTATCTCGGCATGCAGGTCCTCATCGAAGGGCTCGCACTCGCCGCCTTCGGGACGCTGCGCGACTTGGCGCCGCCGGACTCGCTGGCCAAGCAGGTGCTGGCCTACGTCATGCAGGACGAGGCCCGGCACGTGGCCTTCGGTCGAATCTCGTTGAAGGACTACTACTCCGGGCTGACCGAAGCCGAGCGCGATGAGCGTGAAGAGTTCGTCGTCGACGCCTGCTACCTGATGCGCGACCGGTTCCGCGGCGAGGAGGTTTTCGAAACCCTCGGCCTCGACGTCAAGGTGTGTGCCGAGTGGGTCGACACGTCGCCGCTGATGATCCAGTTCCGCGCCCACCTGTTCAGCCGGATCGTGCCGATCGTCAAGGACATCGGGCTGTGGGGCGACAAGGTGCAGAAGGCCTTCACGGAGATGGGCGTCCTGGACCTTGCGTGCTCCAACATCGAGGCGCTGATGAAAGCCGACGAGGATCAGGCCGACGCGCTGGACAAGGCACACGCCGAGATGGCCGACCGGGCGCTCGAAGTCGACCAGGTGATCGCGGCGGGCGCGGGCTGACCCAAGGGCCCCTATGGTTGGCAACGAAGCCGATCAGGGGAGCGACCGTGGACGTATACGAGGCAGTCACGACCCGACGAGCCGTGCGCGGATTCACCGACGAGCAGGTGTCGAGGGAGGTGCTGGAGCGGGTGCTGTCCGCGGCGGCGTGGTCGCCGTCCGGATCCAACCTCCAGTCGTGGAACTCCTACGTGGTGACCGGCGCGCCGCTGGCCGAGCTCAAGAAACGCGCCGGCGAACGCGTGGCCGCTCGCGACCCCTGGGACGAGCGGGAGTACGAGATGTACCCCGACGACCTGAAGTCCCCCTACCGCGAACGCCGATCCGCCTTCGGCCACGAGCGCTACAGCGCGCTCGGCATTGAGCGCGAGGACTGGGAGGCCCGTCAGAGGGCCGCTTCCGCGAACTGGGAGTGCTTCGGCGCGCCCGCCGCCCTGTTCTGCTACATCGACCGCGACCTCGGCCGGCCCCAATGGGCCGACGTCGGCATGTACCTGCAGACCGTCATGCTGCTGCTGCGCGCCGAAGGGCTGCACAGCTGCCCGCAGATGGCGTGGTCGGTGTATCGCAAGACCGTCGCGGAGATCCTGTCGCCCCCGGACGGGCTAATCCTGTTCTGCGGCATGTCAATCGGGTACGAGGACCCGGCGGTCGGCTACGTGCGCACCGGCCGCGCGCCGCTCGACGAGACGGTCACGTTCGTCCACGGCTAGCCTCGCGTCAGCGCGGAGGAAGGCTGGGCGGGGTCGTCCAGGTGTAGCTCGGCGTGGTCGTGACGGTCGGGGTGCTGGTGACCGTGACCGTGCTCGTGCTGGTGCTGGTGGACGGCGGAGGCACGGCGGTCGTGACGGTGGTGACGGTGGTGGTCTCCGTGGTCGACGACGTCGTCGTCGCGGCTGCCGCGGTGATCACGCCGCAGGCCAGCCGCTTACCGGAATCACTGCTGGACGTGCCGCTGAGGTTGTCGGCGGCCTGGTGGATGACCAGCGCGGTGCCCGAGCTGTTTCTCAGGTCCGCGGCGGTGAAGGAGTTCGTGGTGGTGACGAGTTTCGCCGAACCGTCGGAGCGCACCTGCAGCGCGGTCAGGTCGCCGCTGGCCGGGTAACCGCTGTGGCCCGGCGCCTGATAGACGCTGCCGGCGGAGCTGAAGTCCCCGCCCTCGCACTTGCCCACGGCGTGGATTTGCAGGCCATGGAAGCCCTGGGTCAGAACCTGATTCGGGCCCGCCTCCACCGTCACCGTGGCGTAGCCGCTGGTGAAATCGATGGTGGCGGTGGCGACCTGGGTGCCGTCGGCGCTCTTCAACTGCGTGGTCATCCGCTCGGCGCCCGCCGCCGCGCTCGAGGACGGCGACGTGGTGGACTGGTTACCGCCCTGGTTTGCGCATGCGCCCAATGGCGCGATGGTCGCGGTGAGTGCCGCGACCGCAAAGGCCATTTCCCGTTTCATGGGCTGGGCCTACCCCGATGAGCCAATATCAAACCGCCGAACAAAGATATGAGAGGTATATGAGCCGGGCCGTGGCCGGTGCCGCGCACCCGCGCCTTGTGCGAGCGTGGGTTGGGTGGTCTCCGAACCGCAGTTGACAGAAGCGCTCCGGCAGACGTCGAGCTACCTGTGGATAGCCGACGTGGCGGGCAAGAGGAATCTGCCCATGATCCAATCGCTTTACAGCTTTGCCGCCCGGCAGACGGTCGCCTATACCGAAGACGGCGAAGAGTGGCACCTGCGGGCCGCCACCGCCGCCGCGCGCGACGCCACCCGGATGCACGATCTGCTCACCGGCCGCGCGCCGCGCACCCGGGGCGCGCTCGGCGCGCCGACGAACCTCTGAGCGGTTATCCTCCCAGCGCACTGAGCAGGGCCTTACGCCCGCGGACGCGGAGCCGGTGGACGCTCGATTGACGCAGCTCGGCGATGCGCTCGACCATCCGGTTTCCCAGGGCCTCAAGCACGTCCGCACTCAAATCGATTGGGGCCGGGCACAAGTCGCGCTCTTCCTCGCTGGCGTGGGCGTCCAGCACGGTGACGAACGAGCGCCACTCGTCGGTGTATTCCGGTGCGCTCGGCGCTGTGCGCAGCAGCACCGTGAGCTGATCCCAGACCTGGCGGTGTTCGGCATGGGCGATCGCGACGAGCTCGGTTGCCGCCGACACCGCCGGATAGAACAGGTCGTCCTCGATGCGCATGTGGATGTCGAGCTCGACCAGCAACTCGTCGAGGGCGCGTTGCCGTTCGTCGGTGTCCGCCGGTATCGAGGTGATCTTCTCGCAGAGCCCGCGCAGGACCTTGTGGTGCTCGAAAAGTACTTCGTAACAATTCATTTCGCCGTCCCTCGGACCTCGACGAGCCCGTAGCGAATGCGTACGGGGTAGCTCGGCAGCGCCGCCGTCGCGGGTCCGCGCAGCACCTCCCCGGATTCGCACGCGAACCTCGAACCGTGCCACGGGCAGACGATGCGGTCGTGGTCGATCCAGCCGTCGCCCATCGGGGCGCCCAGGTGCGGGCAGCGCTCGCCGACGGCCAGCACGTGGCCGTCGTTGCGGTAGAGCACCAGGCCGACGCCGTTGACCTCGACCCGCTGCGGCTGGCCGTCCAGGGCGGCCGCCGGCAGCACCGGCGTCCAGTCATCCGCGGCCAGGCGGTCGCCGGAGCGATCGACGCCGGTCGCCTCCCCGTACACCAACGCACCACCGAGGTAGCCACTGCCGAGGGTAAGGCCGTAACCCAAAGCGCTGCTTGCCATTCCGCGCAGCTGACGGCCCCGGCGCCGGTCCCACCACGACGCCGCGTACAGCCCCGTCGCGACCGCGTTGAGCACGCCGTGCACCAGGCCGATGCGGCGCGACTGCTCGTGGGTGTGCTGCCAGTCCGTCACGCCGGTGGCGGCCGCGCCGAGGCTGCCGACGATCCCGACGCCCAGCGCGAATCGCGACGCGTCGCGGTAGGTGCGACCGGGAAGCAGGTCGGCCGCATCCATCGCGACCGTCGTCGTCAGCGCCCCGGTCGGCACCGACGTCAGCGCCGGGTGCAGCGGATGGCCGAGCCAGGTGCCGTGCAGCGCGTTGCCGACCCGATCCCGATGGCGGCCCATGGCCGCGAACAGGAAGGTCAGCGCGTGCTCGAGGCGGTAGCTCGGCCGATCCAGCCACCGCTGTCGTGCAAGTGTGGTCCGGATCTGATCAAAGGAATTGTGTGACCGTTCAGCCACGGCACTCCTCCTGTGGAGTGGGTGAACCGACGCGGCGCAGCGGGTCTCGACGACGTGCCGATCGGACCACGGCCGGCCTGCGGCGCGCGGCCCACCTCTAGGACACGGATCGCGACCGCGAATTGTTCACCCGACAAATTCGGCGGGCCAAGAAACTTTGCAGAATTCGCCAAGCCCCGCACGGCACGCTCGGGACCAACAGCCAGGTGGGAGGAAAGAAATGACGACTACGGAACTACCGTCCGCGCAGGCCAAGTCGGAGGCGCGCTACTCGGTGATGATGGGCATCGCCGGGCTTCTCCTGCACGCCAACTGCGGCCTCGGCATCGTTCTTTCGCTCGTCGGCGCGGCAATGGGATTCGTCGCGCTGGACCGCGCCAACCGCGACAGCCGGCCTCGGGGGCTGGCCATCGCGGGCGTCGTGCTGGGATGCGCGGGAATAGCCTCGTGGCTCGCGGTGATGATCTCCTCCGGCGGCCTGTTGGGCACCGGCGTGCACTAGGCCGAGCGACGGATCCCGCGGTTGCGGCCGATGTCGCCCTTCAGCAGCATGTCGCGCTCGGATTCCGACAGGCCGCCCCAAACTCCGTACGGCTCACCAACTTCCAGCGCGTGGGACCGGCACTCCTGGATCACCGGGCACCGCCGGCACATCTCCTTGGCGCGCTGCTCGCGCTGCATGCGGGCGCGGCCACGCTCGCCGTCGGGGTGGAAGAACATCGACGAGTCAACGCCGCGGCACAGGCCTTGCAGTTGCCAGTTCCAGATGTCGGCGTTGGGGCCAGGTAGCTGCTCCGGCTGTGGCATTGGATCGTTCCCTCTCTGCACGGCACGCCCAGAAGTTCAGGTTCGCGAAGCGTCGGACAAGCGATTGTGCAACCGATTTTCGAGTGGGGTCACCGCTGACTACCCGTCGAACTAGAACTTAGGGTGGGCGGCGAATTTCCGTCAATAGCCACTTAGGTCGCCAAAATATGTAAGCGTTGTAAGAGAATTAACTCGCCGTTCATGTGCCACGCTTTTCTTGACCAAAGACCGTGCTACCAGGCGCTTGACCGGACCGTGATTTCCCAGCTCAGCGCGCAAGACAGTGGGGGGAGCAATTAGTACGCAGCTCATGGCGATTAACAGCTCGGTAACAAGAACAGCACGAAGTGTTTACTACTATCACCGTGATTGAAACTGGTCACACTTCGGTGATAAAGAGCACACTGGCCGCCGCCGCCTTCGGGGAGCAACCCGGGACCTGGCCGCTGCCGGCGGCAAACACGCCGCAGCAACTGTGGTGGCGGGCCGTCGCGGCGGGCGGGCAGGGCCGCTACGGCAGCGCCTACCACGACCTGGCGGAGCTGCGACGCGCCGGCGGCCGATTGGCGTCGCTGGCGCACAGCACGCATGGCTCGTTCCTGCGCCAGCTGGGCTGGCATGAACTGGCGCGGGGCTGGGACGGCCGCGCGCTCGCGTTGGCCGGGGCGGACGCGGAGGCGCGCGCCGATGCGCTGATCGGGTTGGCGGCCGACGCGCTCGGCGTCGGCCGGTTCGCCGCCGCGGCAACGTTGTTGGGTCGCGTGGACCTGGGGGCGGTCCCGGACCGGCTCCCGGTGCGCCGGGGATGGGTGGCCGCCGAGTTGGCGATGGCCTCCGGGGACGGTGCGTCGGCCGTGCGTCACGCCGAGGAGGCCGTCCGGCTGGCGGAGGCGATGGTCGTCTCGTCGGTGCGGCACCGGATCAAGAGCGACGTGGTGCTCGCCGCCGCGCTGTGCAGCGCCGGCCGCGTCGAGCGCGCCCGAGGGGTCGCCGAGGCGGCGCTGGACGCCACCGGCCGGTCCAACCTGATCCCGCTTCGATGGGCGCTGGCTTGCTTGCTGATCGACATCGAAAGTGTCACGTTTTCAACACAAAAGCTGCGTGAAATTCGCGATATCTGCGCAGGCCAGGTGCGGCGCGCCGGGGGCGCGTGGCGTTCCGCTTGAAACGGCCTTCGGCCCGTTATTGTCATTGCGTTAGTTAGCCCGCGATGTGTCCCGTTCGTAACGTTGGAGCAACCGCCGTCGATGACAATTCAAGGGGAACGTCTCGACGCTGTGGTCGCGGAGGCCGTGGCGGGGGACCGAAACGCCCTACGGGAGGTGCTGGAGACCATCCGTCCGATCGTCGTCCGATATTGCCGCGCGCGAGTCGGCACGGTCGCCCGGGGTGGTCTGACAGCCGACGACGTGGCTCAGGAGGTGTGCTTGGCCACCATCACGGCGCTGCCGCGCTATCGCGAGCGGGGACGCCCGTTCCTGGCCTTCCTGTACGGCATCGCGGCCCACAAGGTCGCCGACGCGCACCGGGCCGCCGGTCGTGACCTCGCCTACCCCGCCGAGACCATTCCCGAACGCTGGTCGACCGACGCGGGGCCGGAGCAACGGGCCATCGAGGCCGATTCGGTCAGCCGAATGAACGAGCTGCTCGAGATCCTGCCGTCCAAGCAGCGCGAGATCCTGATCCTGCGGGTGGTCGTCGGCCTGTCCGCCGAGGAGACCGCCGCCGCCGTCGGCAGCACGACGGGAGCGGTCCGCGTGGCCCAGCACCGGGCGCTGTCCCGGCTCAAGTCCGAAATCGTCGCGGCGGGTGACTATGCCTGAATCCCTGGATGAATTCGCCAGCACCGACCTGCTTCTCGACGCGTTGGCCGAGCGCCGGCCGGTCGATCTGGACGATCCCAACGATGACGCGTTGGCCGTCCTGCTGGCCGACTGGCGAGACGACCTGCGCTGGCCGCCGGCCAGCGCGCTGGTTTCGCCGGAAGAGGCCGTCGGGGCGCTGCACGCCGGGCTGGCCGAGCGGCGGCGCGCCCGCCGCGGCCTCGCCGCGATCGGATCGGTGGCCGCCACGCTGCTGGTGCTGAGTGGGTTCGGGGCCATGGTGGTCGAGGCCCGTCCCGGCGACACGCTGTACGGCCTGCACGCGATGTTCTTCGACCAGCCGAGGGTCAAGGACAGCCAGATCGAGCTGTCGGCCAAGGCCGAACTGGCCAAGGTTCAGCAAATGATCGACCAGGGCCAGTGGGCCCAAGCGCAAAATCAGCTGGCCGAGGTCAGCAGCACGGTGCAATCCATGAACGACGGGGCCAGCCGCAACGACCTGTTGGACGAGGTGAACCTGCTCAACACCCGGGTCGAATCGCGCAACCCGAACGCGACGCTGCCGCCGGCCGCGCCGAAGCCCAAGGCGCCGGCCGCGTCGTCCACCTCGCCGGCCGCGCCGAGCACGACCCCGCCGAGCCCATCAGCAGGTTCGACGACGAGCCCCACCACAAGCCCGTCGTCCGGGCGGCATCGGCATCACGGGCACTCGTCCACGCCGCCATCAGCGGCGCCGGACGACACGCCCTAGCTCAGCGGCGGTGAAACCCGTCCGCGTCTGACGTCGCTTCGTTCAGCGAGGCGTCGGCGTATCCCCGGCAGTAATCCCACGTGACATAGGAGTCGGGTTCGGGGTCGTAGGCGGGCTCGTGCGGGCGGACGGTGCCGTCGATGAGCAGTTGCAACAGGTTGGCCCGCAACATGTCCCAGTCGTGGTAGTGGTCCTGCTGACATTCGTCGCAGCACACCACGAGTCCGCGAATTCCCTTGTGCGCCAGCAGGGCCTCGTAGACGGCCAGATCGGCCAGGTCCGCCTCGACCGCCATCCGCTCTTGGGCATCCAGGGGTTGCCCCGGCTCGACGGCTTCGAGCGCAGCCGACGGATCGCAGGGGTCGTCGGCGAACGGGTCGGGTGGCAAACCCGGTGGGAGGTGGTCACGCACGCCTCTAGACTACGCAGGCGGGCCGTCATCGCGCCAGCAGGGAGACGCGCGCCGCGTGGCGCCCGGGCAAGCGCGTCCGCTGTCCGTGCCAGCCGATAGGATGGGCTTCTCACTCCGCGCGCGTATGGAGGGCCCCACCGATGTCCCGTGGCATGTCCCATTTAGAAGACAGCTCCGACCTGGTTGCCAGCCCGTACCTGCGCGACCCCCACCTCCCCGGACTGGCCGACGACCCGCTGCCGACCGGGGGCGACAACCCGTACAAAATCGCGATGCTCGGATTGACGTTCGACGACGTGTTGCTGCTGCCCGCGGCCTCCGATGTGGTCCCGGCCACCGCCGACACCTCCAGCCAGCTCACCAAGAAGATCAGGCTGAAGGTGCCGCTGGTCAGCTCGGCGATGGACACCGTCACCGAGTCGCGGATGGCGATCGCGATGGCCAGGGCGGGCGGCATGGGGGTGCTGCACCGCAACCTGCCGGTCGCCGAGCAGGCCGGCCAGGTCGAGATGGTGAAGCGCTCCGAGGCCGGCATGGTCACCGATCCGGTCACCTGCCGCCCCGACAACACGCTGGCTCAGGTCGACGCGCTGTGCGCCCGGTTCCGGATCTCCGGGCTGCCCGTCGTCGACGACGACGGCGCGCTGGTCGGCATCATCACCAACCGCGACATGCGCTTCGAGGTGGACCAGACCAAGAAGGTCGCCGAGGTGATGACCAAGGCCCCGCTGATCACCGCCCAGGAGGGCGTCAGCGCCGACGCGGCGCTGGGGTTGTTGCGCCGCAACAAGATCGAGAAGCTGCCGGTCGTCGACGGGCACGGCCGGCTGACCGGGCTGATCACCGTCAAGGACTTCGTCAAGACCGAGCAGCACCCGCTGGCCACCAAGGACAGCGACGGGCGGCTGCTGGTCGGCGCCGCCGTCGGCGTCGGCGGCGACGCCTGGGTCCGCGCGATGATGCTGGTCGACGCCGGCGTGGACGTGCTGATCGTGGACACCGCGCACGCGCACAACCGGCTGGTGCTCGACATGGTCGGCAAACTCAAGGCCGAGGTCGGCGAGCGCGTCGAGATCATCGGCGGCAACGTGGCCACCCGGGCCGCGGCCGCCGCGCTCGTCGACGCCGGGGCCGACGCGGTCAAGGTCGGGGTGGGCCCCGGTTCGATCTGCACGACGCGGGTGGTGGCCGGCGTCGGCGCACCGCAGATCACCGCGATCCTGGAAGCCGTCGCGGCGTGCCGCCCGGCCGGTGTGCCGGTCATCGCCGACGGGGGGCTGCAGTACTCCGGCGACATCGCCAAGGCGCTGGCCGCCGGCGCGTCGACGGCCATGCTCGGCTCGCTGCTGGCCGGCACGGCCGAGGCGCCCGGCGAGCTGATCTTCGTCAACGGCAAGCAGTTCAAGAGCTACCGGGGCATGGGGTCGCTGGGCGCCATGGCGGGCCGGGGCTCCGGCGGGTCGGGCGGCGGCAAGTCCTACTCCAAGGACCGCTACTTCGCCGACGACGCGCTCTCCGAGGACAAGCTGGTGCCGGAGGGCATCGAGGGCCGGGTGCCGTTCCGCGGACCGCTGTCGTCGGTGATCCACCAGCTCACCGGCGGCCTGCGCGCCGCGATGGGCTACACCGGCTCGCCGACCATCGAGGTGCTGCAGCAGGCGCAGTTCGTCCGGATCACGGCGGCCGGGCTGCGCGAGAGCCACCCGCACGATGTCGCCATGACGGTCGAAGCGCCCAACTATTTCGCCCGGTGAACAGCGAACTGGCAATGGTCGAGATCGGCATGGGCCGCGTCGCCCGTCGCACGTATGAACTGAGCGAGATCAGCATCGTGCCGTCGCGGCGCACCCGCTCGTCGAAGGACGTGTCGACGGCGTGGCAACTGGACGCCTACCGCTTCGAGATCCCGGTAATCGCCCATCCCACCGACGCTTTGGTGTCGCCGGAGTTCGCGATCGAGCTCGGCCGGCTCGGCGGGCTGGGCGTGCTCAACGGCGAGGGGCTGATCGGCCGGCACGCCGACGTCGAGGCCAAGATCGCGCAACTGCTCGAGGCCGCCGAAAAGGAGCCCGAACCGTCGGCGGCGATCCGGCTGCTGCAGGAACTGCACGCGGCGCCGCTGGACCCGGACCTGCTGGGGTCGGCCGTGGCGCGCATCCGCGAGGCGGGGGTGATCACCGCGGTGCGGGTCAGCCCGCAAAATGCCCAGGCGCTGACGCCGGTGCTGCTGCAGGCCGGGATCGACCTGCTGGTCATCCAGGGCACGATCGTGTCGGCCGAAAGAGTGGCCTTGGACAGGGAAGGGGCCGGGGAGCCGCTGAACCTGAAGACCTTCATCTCTGAGCTCGACGTGCCGGTGGTCGCCGGCGGGGTGCTCGACCACCGCACCGCGCTGCACCTGATGCGCACCGGCGCCGCCGGCGTCATCGTCGGCTACGGCTCCACCCGGGGCGTGACCACCAGCGACGAGGTGCTGGGCATCAGCGTGCCGATGGCCACCGCGATCGCCGACGCGGCGGCCGCGCGCCGCGAATACCTCGACGAGACCGGCGGCCGGTACGTGCACGTGCTGGCCGACGGCGACATCCACACCTCGGGCGAGCTGGCCAAGGCCATCGCCTGCGGTGCCGACGCGGTGGTGCTGGGCACGCCGCTGGCCGAGGCGGCCGAGGCGCTCGGGGGTGGTTGGTTCTGGCCGGCCGCCGCGGCGCACCCGTCGCTGCCGCGCGGGGCGTTGCTGCAGATCGCGGTGGGCGAGCGGCCGCCGCTGGAGCGGGTGCTGGGCGGCCCGTCGGACGACCCGTTCGGCAGCCTGAACCTGGTCGGCGGCCTGCGGCGGTCGATGGCCAAGGCCGGTTACTGCGACCTCAAGGAGTTCCAGAAGGTCGGCCTGACCGTCGGGGGCTGAACCTCTGTGCCTGCTCGCCGCCGGCCCGGTCACAGGGCGGTGAGTAGTTCGACGTCCTCACCGTTTGCGAGAGTGACGATAGCCACGTCGAACGTGACGAGGCGGACGCCCCTGCGGCGGGCAAGCGTCAGCAGATGTGCGTCCGTCACCTGGCGATAACCGGCAATCGGCGGGATGTCCCCGTCGGCAAGCGACACGTCGTCGACCAGAAAGCGATGACCATTGGTGCCCCTCAGTGCCGACAGGACACGTCGCGCATCGGCGATCCCAATCGGACTGGCAAGTACCTTCGGGTTCGTCGACACGCGCACGAAACCGCTTTCGGTGGCGGGACAGGTGGCCCAGCCATGCGAGGCGTTGGCGACGAACCACTCCCGCATCGGGACGTGGTGGATGTGTGAATCCCATGCCAGCGCAACGAGAGCATTGACATCTAGCAGAGCCACCGCGTCAGTCTTCGTCGAGTGCGCGCCGGACCATCTCGGGTGTGATCGCCGGCGTGCCGGGTGGGACGCGAATGATCGGCAATCCATCCTCGGCGTCGACACGCGCGGGGGTGAGCCCGCGGCGCGCCAGCTCGGAGATGACGGCGCCCAGCGACCGCCGCTCGCTTGCCGCGAGTTCGCGGGCCGCAGCCATTACGTCATCGTCGAGGTCGAGGGTTGTTCGCACCAATTGATGCTATCGCATCAACGCATCAGTGCGGATTACACTACTGGTTTGTTACCGGCTGGTATGGCCATACTGGTGCAATGAAGCCGGATTACGACGTCCTGATCATCGGGTCGGGGTTTGGGGGCAGCGTCAGCGCGTTGCGGCTGACGGAAAAGGGCTACCGGGTGGGCGTGCTGGAGGCCGGCCGCCGCTTCTCGGACCAGGAGTTCGCCGAGACCTCCTGGGACCTGCGCAAGTTCTTGTGGGCGCCGCGGCTGGGTTGCTACGGCATCCAGCGGATCCATCCGCTGCGCAACGTGATGATCCTGGCCGGCGCCGGGGTGGGCGGCGGTTCGCTCAACTACGCCAACACCCTGTACGTGCCGCCGGAGCCCTTCTTCAAAGACCGGCAGTGGGCGCACATCACCGACTGGCGCGACGAGTTGATGCCGCATTACGAGCAGGCGCAACGGATGCTGGGCGTGGTGGAGAACCCGACGTTCACCGACGCCGACCGCCTGATGAAGGAGGTCGCCGACGAGATGGGGTGTGGCGACACCTTCGTGCCCACCCCGGTCGGGGTGTTCTTCGGCCCGAACGGCACCAAGGCGCCCGGCAAGACCGTGCCGGACCCGTACTTCGGCGGCGCCGGGCCGGACCGGACCGGCTGCCTGGAATGCGGCTGCTGCATGACCGGCTGCCGCTACGGCGCCAAGAACACGCTGGTAAAGAACTACCTCGGCCTCGCGGAAGCCAATGGCGCGCAAGTCATTCCGATGACCACGGTGAAGGGCTTCGAGCAGCGTCCCGACGGCCTGTGGGAGGTCCGAACGGTACGCACCGGAAGTTGGCTGCGCCGCGACCGGCGCACCTACACCGCCTCGCACCTGATCCTGGCCGCGGGCACCTGGGGGACGCAGCACCTGCTGTTCAAGATGCGCGATCGGGGGAAGCTGCCGCGCCTGTCGGAACGCCTGGGCGTGCTGACCCGCACCAACTCCGAGTCGATCGTCGGCGCCGCGACGCTGGAGGTGAAGCCCGATCTGGACCTCACGCACGGGGTGGCGATCACGTCGTCGATCCACCCGACGTCCGACACGCACGTCGAGCCGGTCCGCTACGGCAAGGGCTCCAATGCGATGGGGCTGCTGCAGACGCTGATGACCGACGGGCACGGACCGGGCGGCACCGACACGCCGCGCTGGAAGCAGCTGCTGGACCAGGGCCGCGAGGACCCGCGCGGGATCCTGCGGATGATCAACGTGCGGCAGTGGAGCGAACGCACGGTGATCGCGCTGGTGATGCAGCACCTGGACAACTCGATCACCACGTTCACCAAGCGCGGCAAGCTCGGAATCCGTTGGTATTCCAGCAAACAGGGGCACGGCGAGCCCAACCCCTCGTGGATCCCGGTCGGCAACGAGGTCACCCGCCGCATCGCCGCCAAGATCGACGGCGTGGCCGGCGGCACCTGGGGCGAGCTGTTCAACATCCCGCTGACGGCGCACTTCCTCGGCGGCGCGGTGATCGGCGACGGTCCCCAAAGCGGCGTCATCGATCCCTATCACCGGGTCTACGGCTACCCGACGCTGTTCGTGGTGGACGGCGCGGCGATCTCGGCGAACCTGGGCGTCAACCCGTCGCTGTCCATCACCGCGCAGGCCGAGCGGGCCGCGTCGCTGTGGCCGAACAAGGGCGAGAACGACCTGCGCCCGCTGCAGGGCGACACCTACCGCAGGCTGTCCCCGATTCCGCCTGCGCACCCGGTAGTGCCAGCGCATGCGCCGGGCGCGTTGCGCTGGCTACCGAGCAACCCGGTGAGCACCGCAGGCTGACCCCTCAAATCAGCTTGCGATCTCGGCGGGCGTGGTGGCATCGAGCAAGGCGCCGCTGACGACCCGGCTGCGCTCCCCGTAAACGTTGACGGGCACGTCGCCCATCAGCGTGACCCGGTGCATCAGCCGATGCTGGTTGTCGTAGTCGTCGATGGCACGGTGTTGCGTGGCCCGGTTGTCCCAGATGGCGACGTCGCCGTAGCTCCAGGTCCAGCGAATGGTGTTCTCGGGGGCGGTGATTCGCCGCTGCAGCAGCTCGTGCAGCACCGTCGATTCGTAGCTGTCCAGCCCGACGAACCCGCGAACGAAATCGCCCAGCACCAGCGTGCGCTCACCGGTCTCGGGGTGCACGCGCACCACCGGGTGCTCGGTCCGGAAATCGGGCTTGTCGAACGCCTGCCGAAACGCGCGCTGCGCCTCGGTCATCGTCTCGATCGACTCCGGGGTCACGTAGTCGTAGCGGTTGGTGTGCAGCGCCCACAAGTTCTCGACCAGTGATTTGAGCGGCTCGGGCAGTTCGTCGTAGGCCGCCGCGGTCGAGGCCCACAGCGTCGAGCCGCCGTAGCTGGGCAGCGTGACCGCGCGCAGGATCGAGGCCGCGGGGTAGTTCGCGGCGAACGTGACGTCGGTGTGCCAGCGCGTCGCCTTGCCGTACTCGGAGTTGATGGGCGTGATGGTCGGCGCCTGCTTGCCCGCGAGGAAGGCCGCCGCGGGGTGGCCGATCGGGGTGCCCAGCAGCCGCGCGAACTCGAGCTGCTGCTCGTCGTCGAGGTGGTCCTGCCCGCGGAAGAAGATCACCTTGTGGGCCAGCAGGGCCCCGCGGATCTCGTCGACGGTCGCCTGGTCGAGGTCGCCGCCCAGTTTCACCCCGTCGATCCGGGCGCCGATCCGGCTGCCCAGCTTGGTGACGGTCACTGGCTGTGTCATTTCAATTGTCCTTTTTGCCGCAACTCGGTGGTAGTCACTTGACTAACGTGTAGTGTAGTCACGTGACTAACAATTCCGCAAGGGTTGAGCGCCGCGAGAGTCCCACCGGTAGGGAAGAGGTGGTGGCGGCGATCCTCGAGGCGGCCACCGACCTGTTCGCCGAGCGCGGTCCCGCGGCCACGTCGATCCGCGACATCGCCGCACGATCGAAGGTCAACCACGGCCTGGTGTTTCGGTACTTCGGCGCCAAGGAACAGTTGGTGGGCGCCGTGCTGGATCACCTAGGCGCGACGACGACCGCGTTGCTGGAGGCCGACCCCTCGTCCCCGGAGGCCGAGCGGGCGCTGGACCGCCACATGCGGGTGATGGCCCGTACACTGCTCGACGGCTATCCCGCGGGCAAGTTGCAGTCGCGGTTTCCGGGCGCCGCCCTGTTGTTCGACCGGTTCCGCCCGACCCACCAGGACGACCGCAGCGCCCGCCTGGCCGTCGCCAATGGCTTTGCGCTGCAATTGGGTTGGCGGCTGTTCGCGCCCTTCCTGCGCTCGGCCACCGGTCTGGACGAGCTGACCGAAGACGAAATACGCGAGGCGGTGCAGGCCGAGGTGGCCCGCCTCGTCGAGCCTCACTGACTCCGGGCCAGCGCGCGCCGGTGCAGCGGCTCGCGGCCCGCCGGCTGCTGCGGCGCCGGAAGGAGCGGCTTGCGGATGTGCACCGCCACGGTCGTCGGCGCATCGGTGTGCAGGGTGAGCTGCTCGCCGGCGTGCCGGATGTCCAGGTCGTGGTCGGGCCCGTCGTGCACGGTGTAGGTCACATCGGAGTGGTTCACGTCGACGGTCAGCCGGAAGTCACGCCAGCGCAGCCGGAACCGTAGCCGCGAAATCCCGTCGGGCAGTAGGGGATCCAGCGATAGGATGCCCTCGTCGTCGCGCAGGCCGCCGAACCCGACGACCAGCGTCATCCAGGCCCCGGCCAGCGAGGCCATGTGCAACCCGTCGCGGGTGTTGTGGTGCAGATCGCGCAGGTCGATCAGCGCGGCCTCGTACGCATAGTCGTGGGCCAGCTCCAGATGGCCGACCTCGGCGCACATCACGGCCTGCGAGCAGGCCGACAGCGACGAGTCGCGCACCATGCGCCGCTCGTAGTAGTCGACGTTGCGCGCCTTCTGTTCGGGCGTGAACGCGTGGCTCTGCCATTGCATCGCCAGCACGAGGTCGGCCTGCTTGATCACCTGCGCGGGGTAGAGCCGCACGTAGGCCTCGTGCAGCAGCAGGGGATAGGTGGTGTTCTTCTCGAAGTCCCATTCGGCGAAGGTGGTGAAGCCCTCGCACTGCTGATGGACGCCGAGTTCCGCGTCATAGGGAATGCTGACGGCGCCGGCGGCGTCGCGCCAGGCGGCGGCCTCCTCGGTGGTGACCTCCAGCGCCTCCGCCTCCTCGGGGTGGCGGTTGCACGCGTCGGCGGCCGTGATGAGGTTGTGCGCCGCCATCAGGTTGGTGAAGACGTTGTCGCGCACGACCGCCGTGTACTCGTCCGGACCGGTGACGCCGTCGAGGTGCCACACGCCGTGCCGGTCGTGGTGCCCGAGCGACATCCACAGCCGGGCCGTCTCGACCAGCACCCGCAACCCGCACTCCCGCTCCAGCTCCTGGTCGCCGGTGACGATGCGGTACCGCTCAAAGGCCATGGCGATGTCGGCGTTGATGTGCCAGGCGGCCGTCCCTGCCGGCCAGTAGGCCGAGCACTCCTGCCCGCGGATGGTTCGCCACGGGAAGCTGGCGCCGTCGAGGCCGAGCTCGGCCGCGCGCTCCTTGGCGAGGTCGAGCGTCGACGCCCGCCAGCGCAGCGCGTCGGCGACGGTGTGCGGCGCGGTGTAGCTCAGCACGGGCAGCACGTAACCCTCTGTGTCCCAAAAGGCGTGGCCGTCGTAGCCGGTTCCGGTGAGCCCCTTGGCGGCGATGGCGCGGCGCTCGGCGCGCGCGCTCGCCTGCAGCAGGTGAAACATCCCGAACCGCACGGCCTGTTGGGACTCGGGGTCGCCCTCCACTTCGACGTCGGCGTTCTGCCAGAAGTCGTCGAGGTAGGACCGCTGCGCGTCCAGCAGTCCCTGCCAGCCGCTGTAGCGGGCGCTGTGGATCGCGGCGGCGGCCTGGTCGCGCAGCGCCGGGCGGGAGCGCATGCTCGACCACCCATACGCCAGGTACTTGACGATGCGCAGCTTCTGGCCCGGTCGCAGCCCGCAGATCACCGTGGTGCGCGCCAGGTCGGGACGGGCGTCGGTGCTGAACTCGACGCGGCCGGGAACCTCGATCTCGTGGTCCATCGCGGCGGCCATCATCAGCGCACTGGCCCGGGTCCGGTGCATGAGAAGCGCTCCGGTTTCGGTGTTTTCGTGGTCGACGGCCTCGAGCGGGTTCTCCAGGATCGCCGACACCCGCGGGTCCTCGGACGTCTCGGGCTGGTCCTCGTTGGTGACCAGCTCGGACTGCACGGTGACCCGCACGAATTCCTCGACCGCTTCGACGACGTACTCGATGGCTGCGACCCCGCGCTGGGCCAGCGAGACCAGCCGGGTGGACACGACCCGGACCTGCTTGCCGTTGGGCGAGCGCCAGTGCGCGCGGCGGGTCAGCGTCCCGGCCCGCAGGTCGAGCACCCGCTCGTGCGAGAGCAGCTCGCCGTAGCGCACGTCGAACGGCTCGTCCTCGACCAACAGCCGGATGATCTTGCCGTTGGTGACGTCGACGAGCGTCTGACCCGCCTCCGGGTAGCCGAAGCCGGCCTCGGCGTACGGCAGGGGCCGGATCTCGTAGAAGGAGTTGAGGTAGGTGCCCGGCAGGCCGTGTGGCTCGCCCTCGTCGAGGTTGCCGCGCAGGCCGATGTGCCCATTGGACAGGGCGAACAGCGATTCGGACTGCGCCAGCAGGTTCAGGTCGAGCCGGTTCTCGCGGATCTGCCACGGTTCGACGGGGTAGCACTCCTCAGTGATCATCGGGGATCATGCCTCACAGCAGGTCCGCGAGATCGGTGACCACCACGTCGGCGCCGTTGCGGCGCAGGTCCTCGGCCTGGCCCACCCGGTCGACACCCACCACGTAGCCGAAGTTACCGGCCCGGCCGGCCTGCACGCCGGACAGCGCGTCCTCGAAGACGGCCGCGGCGTCCGCGGAGACATCGAGCAGCTCCGCCCCGCGCAGGTAGGAGTCGGGGGCCGGCTTGCCGGCGATGTGCTCGTCGCGCAGCGTGACGCCGTCCACCCGCTTCTGGACGAACCGGTCGAGGCCGGTGATCTCGAGGACGTCGCGGGTGTTGGCGCTCGAGGACACCACGGCGATGCCGAGGCCGGCGGCCGACACCGCCTCCAGGTAGCGGCGCGATCCCTCGAACACCTCCACGCCGTCGTCGCGCAGGACCTTCTGGAACATGTCGTTCTTGCGGTTGCCCAGGCCGTATATCGTCTCGGCGTCGCCCGGGTCGTCCGGATCGCCGTCCGGCAGCTCGATTCCCCTGCTCTGCAGGAACGACCGGACGCCGTCCTCGCGCTTCTTGCCGTCCACGTACTTTCGGTAGTCGGCGACCGCGTCGAAGGGGACGAATTCTTCCCCCGTTCGCTTGGCCCGCTCGGCCAGGTAGGCGTCGAACATGGCCTTCCAGGCCTTGGTGTGCACGCTCGCGGTATCGGTGAGGACCCCGTCGAGGTCGAACAGGCAGGCGCGCACCTTCTCCGGCAGACCCAGCACGGGTGACCTCACTTTCGGGTATCGGGCGACTACTTGGTGCGATACCCACTCCACCATGCCGAGATGCCTGCCGCCAGGGATCGCGGCCTTTGGGGCGCCGGTTTACACGTCGTTCAGCAGGCCGCGCTCGATCAGGTCGAACACCTGGGTCTGCGCGAGACGGACGGCTGCGGGGCTTTGAGGGAGCGGTCCGTCGAGCAGCAGGCAGGCCAGCCCGTGCACCGCCGACCAGGCGGCGATTTCGGCCCCCGGCCTGCGCCGAGCGTCCAGCAGGCCGGCGGCCTGGGCCTCGTCGAGCACCTGGCCGAGGACCCCGAATGGGTCGGCGGTGGTGTCGGTTGCCCCGGGGGACGTCGCGGGGTGCGAGGTGAACGCGGTGCGAAACAATCCCGGCTCGGACATCGCGAAGTCGATGTAGGCGGTGCCGACCGCGCGCAGCCTCTTGCGCGGGTCGTTGGTGCGACTGACGCGCCGGCGCATCTGCGCGGCGAGCTCGTCGCGCGCGTAGCTCGACACCTCGGCCAGCAGCGCCTCGCGGTCGGCGAAGTGGCGGTAGGCGGCCGAGTGCGACACCCCGGCGGCGCGGGCCGCCTCGCGCAGGATCACCCGGTCGGGCCCGCCCTCGCGGGCCAGGGCGATGCTCGCCTCGACCAGGGCCGAGTGCAACGCACCGTGGTGGTAGCCCTTTTTGGCAGGGGGGCCGACGGAATTCATGCCAACACGATCTCACGCCGGCTCGAATGTTGACAACGGTCACATCACCGGCGCATACTGCGGATGTAACCATCGGTCACATTACTGTTCAAATGGGAAGGAAAGTTCAATGACGAACACACGTGTGCTGGTCACCGGCGCGACGGGAAGGATAGGCGGCGCCGTGGTGGCCCAATTGTTGGAAAGGGGCGTGCCGACGCGGGCACTGGTGCGCCGCGACGACGCGCGCAGTGCCCGGCTGCGGGCCATGGGCGCCGAGGTGGTCGTGGCGGATATGCTTGACATTCAACAGGTTCGGGCCGCAGTCGAGGGCGTGAACCGGTTGTTCTTCAACCCTCCGTACCACCCGCACGCGCTCGACAGCGCGGTCAGCTTCGCCGTGGGCGCCCGCGACGCCGGCGTCGACGCGGTGGTCGCGCTGGGCCAGTGGCTGGCCAGCCCCGAGCATCCGTCGCTGATGACGCGCCAGCACTGGCTGTCCGACAAGCTGTTTCGGCTGCTGCCGGACACCGCCCACGTCGCGGTCGATCCCGGCTTCTTCGCGGACAACTATTTCATGGCCCTGCCGGTTACCGTCCAACTCGGGGTGCTGCCGGCACCGAGCACCGGGGGACGACTCAACGCGCCCCCGTCCAACGAGGACATCGCCCGGGTCGCGGTGGGCGCACTGCTCGACCCGCATCGCCACGACGGTCGGGCCTACCGCCCGACCGGGCCAAAGCTGTTGTCCGGCAAAGAGATCGCGGAGATGGTGGGTGACGCCATGGGGCGGCGGGTCCGCCTCATGGAAATGCCGCCGTGGATGTTCATGCGAGCGGTGCACGTGAACGCCAAGCGACTCGGAGTCGACACGTACTTCGAGTCCGGGTTGCGCCACTACCTGCCCGAGACCGCGCTGGGAGTCTGGGAGGTGGGCGGCCCGACCACCCACGTGCGCGACGTAGCCGGGGTCGAACCCGAAGACTTCCCCACGATCGCCCGCCGCTACGTCGAGGCGGCCGACACCCGGCGCACCCCGGGAAAAGTGTTGCGCGAGATCGGGAATCTGATGCTGACCGGCCTGGTGCCCGCGCACCGGCTCGACCGCTTCGACCGGCGACAGCAACATCCCCAGCCCGCCCGGCCCCGGTATTCGGCCGAGTCGGCCGTGTGGCAACGCGAGCACGCCCCGTCGATTGACCCGGCCCGCTACCGGTACGGCCTAGGCAATTTGGCGGTCGATGTCCAGTAGGTGGTGGCGCACCTCGTGCATCGTGTTGACGGCCACCCAGCGGAGCGTCCGCTGGGTGCGCCGCGGCCAGTTGTAGACGATGCGGAGCTCCCAGTCGGCGTCGTCGAGCCGGCGCAGGGTGTTCGCCAGCAGCCGCGCCGCGATCGTCAGCTCCTCGGCGACTTCGGCCGGACGGCTTTCGGCGTACCCCTCGTGGGCGACGCGTTCGTCACGGCCCATCGGCACGGCGGCGGGCACGTCGACGCGTCGGGCCAGCAGCACCCGCTCACGCTGCGTGATCAGTACGTCGCGGAGGTGACAGGCGTATTCGAGCGGTGACCACAGCTGCGGCGCGGTCCGCCGCGCGAGGGTGACCGGCTCGACGGTGGCGAGCAGGCGGGCCAATTCGGCGATGCCACCACGGATCTCGTCGCCGGCCCGCGCTGCGGCGGTCAGGTCGTATGCGAATCCGCACTCACCGCAGCGTTGCACCATCACAGCTTATGGACGCCGCGCGCGCCGGATTGCGAATCCGTGTCGTTTGATCGCGGCTCCCGCGGGTGCCACGCGGCTCCTACCGATCGTTGATGCGCTGCCTGACAACGGCCTCACCCTTGGCCAGGGCCGACAACCCCGAACGGGTGGCGCTCCACTTCTGATTGCTGATGCTTTCCCCCTGGCCGCTCAGGTAGACCAATTCGGCATGCTCGAGCACCTGCACGGCCTCCCGTAGGGCACCCTCCAAGCGCGGCGCCAGCGGGCTCCCCGAGGGCGGGGGAGCACCGGAAAACAGCCACCCGGCGAGCTCGACGCAGCGGAGGCTTACCGGGTTACCGGGTAATGGCCTGGCACTCGGCACTGCTCCATGTGGGCCGAACGCCGGCATGAGCACTGCGGCCAGCTCCGCCGGTGACAGCGTCATCAACCGCTCCGCCTCGAGCAGCGCGGCGCGGTTGGCCTCATCCTTGGCGGCATGGTCCTTATTGCCGAACAATGGCATGACCTCTCCCGTTGTAGGACCCCACGAATAGTCGCTTCATAGACCGCACACTATTCTCGGGTGGACACCGACGACTGGTAAATCCCGACTCTCGGCCCAGACGCGCGGCCGGCCCGACGGGCTCATCTGCGCCTGTGGGCCATCCTGTGGAAGCTCGACGGCCTGCCCGAATACTGCACACCTAGATTCCCCGCGAGGCCAAGCGGCCGACTGGTGGCGGTACACCCCCTTAAAACAAGCTGAAACGGGCTGGCGCATCGACGGTTTCGTGCGCTGGCCGCTCAACATCGCCGCGCGTGTCGGATGATGCGGACCATCTCCGTGGGGCGTTCGAGGGCCGAGAAGTGGCCCGCGCCGCTTACCGTGACGGCCCGGACACCGAGTAGGCGGGCGACCTGGTCCCGCTCCGCGGGGCGCGACCAGTCGTGCTCGCTGTAGACCAGCGTGACCGGCGTCTTCACCTGCGGGTAGCGGTCTTTCGCGTTGATGAGCCCGGGGAGGACGCGCATGATCGCCCGACTCACCCGGGGGTAGCCGGGACGGTGGCCGCTGCGGCGCAGCTCGACGAGGAAGTCCTTCGGCAGCGCGCCGGGGTCGGCGAAGCCGCCGGCCAGCACGCCGCGCAGGATGAGGCGATTCTCGAGCGCGGCGAAGACCGGTCCGGAACCGGGCAGGCGGACGCCGGTCCCGATCACGCGGGCGAACCAGTTGCCGCGTTCGAGGCCGCCGGGGTAGTCGTAGGGGTTGAAGGCGATCACGTTGCTCACCCGGTCGGTCAGCTCGATCGAGGCCAGCAGCGCGAGCGCGCCGCCCATCGATTCGCCGGCCAGCGTGACGTCGCGCAGGTCTAGAGTCGTGACGAACTCGACCACCGCGCCGCGCAATTCGGCCTCCCCATACCGGGCGCCGGGTACGACGTCGGACCAGCCCATGCCGGGCAGGTCCAGCGCGTACACGGTGAAGTCGTCCCACAGCGCCGGCACCACTCGCTGGAAGTAATCCAGCTGCGTGCGGACGGTGTGCAGCAGGACGAGCGGTGGGCCGGTTCCCGCCGTGAAGTACCGCAACCGGGAGCCGTCCGGCCGCCGGAGGAACCTGACCTCGCCGCGGCCGCCGCTCCACGCCAGCGTATAGCGTTGGTCCGGAATTGCGTAGGGCGCCAAGATGTTCATCGTTCGCACCGTGACTGGATGGCGCGCAGGCGTCCGTCGGCCAGGGCCTGCGTCAGGTTTTCGGCCTTTCGGCGGAAGTCGGTGACGAAGGCGTGCAGGCCCAGCGGGCCGTCGGGCTGGGCCAGGATGGCCTGCATGAGCGCGGCCGCCTGGTCGGTGAGGTCGTTCCACGCCGTGACGGTGAAACCCGCGGACTCGACCGCGGCGCGCAGCTTGTCGGGGGTCGCCAGGTGGCTGCGCGCGGGTTCGTCGGCCCAGGGCAGGGGATAGGTGAGCTCGCCGCCGCCGCCAATCGTGATGTCCCACAGGGCGAGTCGCCCGCCGTCCTTGAGCACCCGATGCGCCTCGGAGTACACGCGCGCCTTGTCGGCCACGTTCATCTGGACGTGCTGGCTGATGGCGACGTCGAATGTGCCGTCGGCAAAGGGGAGTTCGGTGACGTCGGCCTGACGAACCGAGATCAGGTCGCCGAGGCCGACCAGCCCGTTGAGCCAGCGGTTGGTGTCGCAGTATTCGTCGGTGAGGTCCACCGCGGCGACCCGAGCGCCGAAGCGGTCGGCGACATAGCGCGCGGTACCGCCGACGCCGCTGCCAGCGTCGAGGACGTCGCTGTCTTTGGTGATGCCCGCCAGGTCGACCAGTTGGGCGGTGGCGATGCGGCCCATGGTGTGGAAGTCCTCCAGCATCGCCAGGTCGGCGGGCGCCAGGTGGTCGAGGTCCATTCCGGCGGAGCGCAGCGCGCGTTCGATGTTGTTGCGGGACAAGCCTGTCGAGTACTGGGCCGCGATTATGGAGTTCATTTCCGCACCTCGGCCCATGCGGTGATGATGGAAGGCATGGTGATCAGGGCGTCGGCCGCCAGCGCCTCCTCGCGGAAACGTGGCACGAACTCGCCGATGTCACCGAGATCATCCAGGCCGAAGCCACCTTGTTCGGCGATGGGCGAGACGAGCCGCCAGACTTCCGCGCCGTAGGCGAGGATGTCGACGTCGGCGGCGGTGCCGATCGGCGCGCCGATGGCCAATTGCGGCGCCCCCAGGCCGGCGTCGGCGAAGACCGTGTGCAGCGTGGTGCCGAACCGCGGGCTGATGCCCATGGCCTCGAAGGCGCGGACGATGCCCGCAATCACCTGGCTGAACAGCGGCAGCTCCGGGACGCTGCGCGCCCGGGTGATGTCGATCTCGGCGAACGCGACCACGCCGCCGGGGCGCACCAGGGAGGTCAGGCGCCGCAGCGTGGCGGCCGGGTCGGGCAGGTGCATCAGTATCAGCCGGCCGACCACCGCGTCGACCGGTTCGTCCAGGGCGATCGAGTCGATAGCGGCCTGCGTGAAACGCACATTGGCCAAGCCCTTTTCGGCGGCGCGGGTGTGGGCCAGTTCGACCATCGCGGGCGCGGCGTCGACGCCGAGGACGCTTCCGGTCGGGCCGACCAGCCGGGCGGCGACGAACGATACGTCGCCGGGCCCGCTGCCGATATCGAGCACCCGCATGCCTGGTCGCAGCCCGGCCAGCCGCAGCGCGTGTTCGGTGTAGCCGTCGTAGAGCCGTCCTTGCAGGAGCAGCCGCTGCACCTCCTCGTCGGCGTGCCCGAGGACGTAGCTGCTTTCGGTTGTACTCATTGGTTTCGTGCCTTTCTGTGGTTGGGAGTTATCAGGCCCTGGCCAGTTCGGGGGACGGCGTCGCTTGGCGCGCGCGGGCCGGCAGGAGCCAGGCCACGACGATCGCGGAGCCCAGCGCGATGCCCGCGCACACCAGGGAGCTCACCTGCATGCCGTCGAGAAAGGCGCGATCCACGACGGCGCGGACGTGGCCCGCCTGTTGGATGGGCAGCCGTCCGATCACCGTGTGCGCCACCGCCATCGAGCGGCGCATCGCGTCGGCGGGCAGTCCGGTCAACGCCGCCGTGCCGAGACGTCCGGAGTACACCGACGCGAAGACGCTGCCCGCGATGGCGACGCCGAGGGTGCCGCCGAGTTCGCGCGTGGTGTCGTTGACGGCCGAGCCGACGCCGGCCTTGTCGACCGACAGCGATCCCATGATGGCCTCGGTGGCCGGCGAAACGGTCAGGCCCAGGCCGCCGCCGAGCAGCAGCATCTGCAGGGCGATCTGGATGTAGGGCGTGGCGGCATCGGCCGTGGACGCCCACGCCAGGCCGGCGGCGAACACGGTCAGACCGCCGGCGACGACGGCCGTGGTGCCGATTCGTTCCACCAGTCGCGGTCCCAGGATGCTGGCCGCCGCGATGGAGGCGGCGACCGGAAGCAGGCGAACGCCGGCCTGAAACGCGGTGTAGTCCTTGATGAATTGGAAGTATTGGGTGATGACGAAGATGAACCCGAACAGGGTCAGGAAGCCGGCGGTCACCGCCAGGCTGCCGCCGGAGAACCGCCGGTTGGCGAACACCGAGACGTCGAGCATCGGGTGGGTGCTGCGCCGCTCCCACACCGCGAACGCGGCGAGAACGGCTGTCGCGAGGGCGAATCCGGCTGCGGTGCGGACGTTGGTCCATCCCCACGTTGGCGCCTCGATGACGGTGTAGACCAGCGTCGTGATTCCTACCGCGGACAGGATCAGGCCGGGGACGTCGACGCGTGGCGCCGCGGGGTCGCGCGAGGTGGGGACGAACAGGATTCCCCCGACGATGGCCAGCGCCGCGATGGGCATCGGCGCCGCGGTGATCTTTCCGACCACGCTGGGCCTGATCACCAACATCTTCACCGACCCGGTCCCACGCGCCAAGGCGATCGGACTGTGGGCGGCCATGGTCGGCGTGGGGGTGGCCGTCGGGCCGATCAGCGGCGGCTGGCTGCTCGAACACTTCTGGTGGGGCTCGATATTCATGGTCAACATCCCCATCGCGGCGCTGGCCATCGTCGGGGGAATCCTGTTCGTCCCCACCTCGCGCGACCCCGCGGCGCCACGCGTCGA
>NZ_LZKE01000158.1:0-23201 GCF_001672675.1 Mycobacterium sp. E2327 | reverse complement strand
GACTCCTCAAGGACTACCAAGCCCGCACCCAACACACCCAACCCACCGCGGCTTGACATAGGAGCTATTGCTCGCCGTATGGGATCCGTAACCCGGGCCGAGTACGCTCCCTTCCGCCAGCACACGCGGTCGGCGCCCTCGCGGGCGGTCCACCTAGGAGGACATCCGGTGAGTGTCCCTAATCAGTTGCAGCAGGACCCATTCCAGAGCCGGACCTTTCTTCGCCGCGTGGTCGCCGCGTCGATGGCCGGCACCGTCGTCGAATGGTACGAATTCTTCCTCTACGGAACCGCGGCCACGCTGGTGTTCAGCAAAATGTTCTTTCCGCGCGGCGGCAATGAGCTCGACGCCATCCTCGCCTCCTTTGTGACCTACGCCGTCGGCTTCGCCGCCCGCCCGCTCGGCGGCCTCGTCTTCGGCCAGCTGGGCGATCGGTACGGCCGAAAGAAGCTGCTGCAGTTCAGCCTGCTGCTGGTGGGCGCCGTGACCGTGCTGATGGGCTGCCTGCCGACCTTCGCCCAGGTCGGTTATTGGGCGCCCACGCTGTTGGTGGTGCTGCGCTTCCTCCAGGGCTTCGCCGTCGGCGGCGAATGGGGCGGCGCCGTCCTGCTCGTCGCCGAGCACAGCCCGAAGGAGAGCCGCGGCTTCTGGGCGAGCTGGCCCCAGGCGGCCGTGCCCGGCGGCAACATGCTGGCCACCATCGTGCTGCTTTGTCTTACCTGGACGCTGTCCGACGCGGCGTTTCTGAGCTGGGGCTGGCGCGTCGCGTTCTGGTTGTCCGCGGTCGTGGTGCTGATCGGCTACTACATCCGCACGAAGGTGACCGACGCGCCCATCTTTCTCGAGGCGCAACGAGAGGTCGACCGCACCAAGGCCAGGCAGTTGGGCGCTATCGAGGTCTTAAGGCGTTACCCTCGCGGCGTTTTCACCGCCATGGGCCTGCGCTTCGGTGAGAACACCATGTACTACCTCGTCGTCACCTTCACCATCACCTACCTCAAAGTCCACGTGCACACCAACACCAAGGCGATCCTGTCGTGGTTGCTGATCGCGCACGCCGTGCACTTCCTGGTCATCCCGCTGGCCGGAAGCCTCAGCGACCGATTCGGCAGGCGCCCAATCTATTTCGTGGGCGCGGTCTGCGCGTGCACCTGGGGATTCTTCGCCTTCCCGATGATGGACACCCGCCGCAATGCGATTATCCTGGCGGCCGTCATCATCGGTCTGGTGTTCCACGGTGTCATGTACGCCGTCCAGCCGGCGACCATGGCGGAGATGTTCCCGACCCGGATGCGCTACTCCGGGGTGTCGCTCGGCTACCAGGTCACCTCGATCGTCGCCGGTTCGCTGGCACCGATCATCGCCGTGCGCCTGCTCGAGACCTACAAATCCTCGGTGCCCATTTCCTGGTACCTGGCGGCCACCGCGGCGGTGAGCGCCGTGTCCGCGCTGGCCGCCCGCGAGACCAAGGGCATCGACCTGGCGACCCTCGACCGCGCCGACTCCCAAGCCCTCCAGCAGCGGCCGGCCGAGCCCGCGCGAGACGTCGCAGCGCCCTGAACAGCGCGAAGCTAAATCGCAACAGGTAAGCGCCGGTTCTGGCCATCAGCTGTCAGGTTGAGCCAATTTGTTTGTCGATCACGCTCGGCGGCAATGTTCCAAAAGAGGCGAATGCGTCGGCCGGCCTTCGCGTTCGTCTAGGTCCCGTCGGTTCAGCCCGAGAGCCGACGGGGCCGTCCCTTTTTTGGCCACTCGGCCGAACCGTCCAGGAGTAGCGTGCGGCATATGGACGGCTCGACGGGCGTGTGGATACTAGGCGGCTACCAAAGCGATTTCGCTCGCAACCTCACCAGGGAGGGCCGCGACTTCGCCTCGTTGACCGCCGAGGTCGTCGACGGAACGCTCACCGCGGCGAAAGTCGATGCCGCCGATATCGACGTCGTGCACGTCGGCAACGCGTTCGGCGAGATGTTCGCCGGCCAGGGTCACCTTGGGGCGATGCCGGCCACGGTGTGCGACGAACTCTGGGACACCCCGGCCTCGCGGCACGAGGCCGCGTGCGCGTCGGGCAGCGTCGCCGCGTTGTCGGCGATGGCCGATCTGCGGTCGGGCGCCTACGACACCGCGCTGGTGGTGGGCATCGAGCTGGAGAAGACGGTGCCGGGTGACACCGCCGCCCAGCATCTCGGCGCCGCCGCGTGGACCGGACACGAGGGCGCCGGCGCCCGCTACCTGTGGCCGTCGATGTTCGCCGAGATCGCCGACGAGTACGACCGGCGGTACGGCCTGGACGACACGCACCTGCGGGCGATCGCGCAGCTGAACTTCGCCAACGCGCGACACAACCCCAACGCCCAAACGCGCGGCTGGACGGTGCCCGACCCGATCACCGACGACGACGCGACCAACCCGATCACCGAGGGCCGGCTACGCCGATTCGACTGCAGCCAGATGACCGACGGCGGCGCGGGACTGGTCTTGGTCAACGACGCATACCTGCGCGACCACCCGGACGCACGCCCGATCGGGCGCATCGACGGGTGGGGACACCGCACCGTCGGGCTGGGCCTGCGGCAAAAACTCGACCGCGCCGTCGACGACCCATATGTGGTGCCCCATGTGCGGGCGGCGGTCCTCGACGCCCTGCGCCGGGCGCGCGTGACGCTCGACGACCTCGACGGGTTCGAGGTGCACGACTGCTTCACCCCCAGCGAGTACCTCGCCATCGACCACATCGGGCTCACCGGCCCGGGCGAATCCTGGAAGACCATCGAAAACGGCCAGATCGAGATCGGCGGCCGGCTGCCCATCAACCCCAGCGGCGGACTGATCGGCGGCGGCCACCCCGTCGGCGCGTCCGGCGTTCGGATGCTGCTCGACGCGGCCAGACAGGTCAGCGGCGCGGCCGGCGACTATCAGGTCGAGGACGCGAAGACCTTCGGCACCCTGAACTTCGGCGGCAGCACCGCCACCACCGTCAGCTTTGTCGTGAGCGCAACCGAGGGATCATGACCATGGATGTCCAGATCGTCGGCAAGTACCTGTCCACCCTGCCCGAAGACGACGACCACCCCTACCGCACCGGGCCCTGGCGCCCGCAGACGACGGAGTGGGACGCCGACGACCTGACCGCCGTGGAGGGGGAGGTCCCCCGCGACCTGGACGGCATCTACCTGCGCAACACCGAGAATCCGCTGCACCCGGCGCTGAAGACCTACCACCCGTTCGACGGCGACGGCATGCTGCACGTGGTCGGCTTCCGGGACGGAAAAGCCTTCTACCGCAACCGTTTTGTCCGCACGGACGGCTTCCTCGCAGAGAACGAGGCCGGCGAGCCGCTGTGGCCGGGTTTGGCCGAGGCCGTGCAACTGACCAAGCGAGAGGACGGCTGGGGTGCCCGCACCCGGATGAAGGACGCATCGAGCACCGACGTGATCGTGCACCGGGGAATCGCGCTGACCAGTTTCTATCAGTGCGGCGACCTGTACCGGGTCGACCCGTACTCGGCCAACACCATCGGCAAGGAGACCTGGAACGGGCGCTTCCCCACTGACTGGGGCGTGTCGGCGCATCCCAAGGTCGACAGCAAGACCGGCGAACTGCTGTTCTTCAACTACAGCAAGCAGGAGCCGTACATGCGTTACGGCGTAGTCGACCAGAGCGACGAACTGGTCCACTACGTCGACATCCCGCTGCCGGGACCGCGGCTCCCGCACGACATGGCGTTCACCGAAAACTACGTGATACTCAACGATTTCCCGTTGTTCTGGGACCCGCGCCTGCTCGAGCACGACGTGCACCTGCCGCGCTTCTACCCCGACATCCCGTCGCGCTTCGCCGTGCTCCCCCGCCGGGGCTCGACGAGCGACATCCGATGGTTCGAGGCGGACCCGACCTTCGTGCTGCACTTCGTCAACGCCTACGAAGACGGCGACGAGATCGTGCTCGACGGCTTCTTCGAGGGCGATCCCCAACCGCTCGACACCGGGGGAACCAAGTGGGAGAAGCTCTTTCGGTTCCTGGCGCTGGATCGGCTGCAGGCCCGGCTGCACCGGTGGCGCTTCAACCTGGTCACCGGCGCGGTGACCGAAGAACAGCTGTCGGAATCGATCACCGAATTCGGGACGATCAACCCCGACTACGCCACGAGCGCCCACCGGTACACCTACGCCGCCACCGGCAAACCGGGCTGGTTCCTGTTCGACGGCCTGGTCAAACACGACGTGCTCACCGGGAAGCAGGAGGGCATCTCGTTCGGCGACGGTGTCTACGGAAGCGAGACGGCGATGGCACCGCGGGTCGGCGGGACCGGTGAGGACGACGGCTACCTGGTCACGCTGACCACCGACATGAATGCCGACGCCTCGTACTGCCTGGTCTTCGACGCCGCGCGAATCGGTGACGGCCCGGTGTGCAAACTCCAACTCCCGGAGCGTATTTCCAGCGGCACGCATTCGACATGGGCACCCGGCGATCAGCTGCGGCGCTGGCATACGGCGGAGTCGGCGGCGAGCGCGGTGGGGCTGTGACGATGTCCTACGGATCCCACCGCCGGCACACGCACTGGCCCCCGCAGTTGGCGCCGCTCGGCGGCCTCCGCTTCGCCCGGCGCTCGTCGAACTTCGAAGAGACCGTGCGGTTTTACCGTGAGCTGGTCGGGCTGCCGCTCTACGAGACGTTCGAGGCCAGCTACGGCAGCAACGGCGCAATCTTCGGCCTGCCCAGCTGGAACCTGACGCTGGAGATCGTCGAGTCGGCCGAGCCCGTCGCCGTGGATCCCCACGAGCAGCTGTGCCTCTACTTCCCCGACCGGGAGGCGCAGCAGGCCGCGATCGCGCGGCTGCAGGCGGCGGGCCTGAAGCCCGTGCAGCAGCACCCCTACTGGGAGGCGACGGGCGCGGTGACCTATCGCGACCCGGACGGGCGGGAAATCGTGTTCGCGCCGTTCGTGTTCGGCGTCAACGAGCCCGAGGGCAGCGGCACATCGGGCAAGCACGAGTTCCCGTCGGGCTGAACGTCACCGGCCGGACGCGAGCGCCGTGATCACCGCGATGAGCGAGCAGGCCACCGCGAAGGCCGCCGCGACCGCGCCGACGTAGAGGCCGTATTCCGCCGATACCGGCGGGTTGACGTTGAGCTTGTAGTACCACACCGTCAGCCCCACGATCAGCAGCGAAATGACCAGCGCCGCAACCGAAGCGGCCTTCACCGACAGGCCACGGCCCACCATCGCCCCCGCCACCAGCAGCGTCGAGGACAGCAACACGATGAGCTGTCCCGCACCGAAGCCCCTCGGCAGTATCAGGTTGCCGTGCGTCCCGCCGATGGCGTTGGCCCAGCCCCCGCCGCCCGCCGCCGTCGTCAGCCACGGCATCCAGGCGCTGGCCGAGATGAGCAACGCGAAAAGCGCGACCAGCCAACCGGGACGCAGGCGGCGAGTCATGGTTGGGAGAGTAGCCGACCCGCCCCTGCGCCGGTGTGATTAACGCCCGCTAGCTCTGCAGCGACGACAGGTTGAAGATGACGCCGGTCGGATCGGTCGCCGCGGCCAATCGCCCGTACGGGGTGTCCTCGGCCCCCCGCACCACGGCGCCGCCGTTGTCAGCGATCACCGCCAGCGTCTTGTCGACATCCTCGGCGCCGAGGAAAACGGTCCAATTCGATGGAACGCCCTCGGGCAGGCAGCTGGTGCCGTCCATCACGCCGAGCAATTGCTGGCCGTCGAAGGAT
Source organism: Mycobacterium sp. E2327 (assembly GCF_001672675.1). NCBI lineage: Bacteria > Bacillati > Actinomycetota > Actinomycetes > Mycobacteriales > Mycobacteriaceae > Mycobacterium > Mycobacterium sp. E2327. The sequence continues at coordinate 17,471 of NZ_LZKE01000158.1, read as the reverse complement.
GCTGTGGCGTAGCGGAATTCGTCCGTGTCGGATACCTGCTCGGTGCGCCAGCCGAACACCTCGCGGTAGAAGTCGAGGGCGGCGCGGAAGTCGCGCGTGGTCAGCTGGTGCCACACGGGGGAGCCGGCCTCCCCGATAACCTCGAAGCCGCGGTGCTCGAGCGGTTGCCACAGCCCGAAGAAGGCTCCCGACGGGTCGGTCGCCACACCCATGTGGCCCTTGGCCGGCACCTCGTGGGGTCCCATGCACAGCGTGCCGCCCGCCGCGGTTATCGCGGAGACGGTCGCGTTGATGTCGCCGGTGTGGAAGTAGGTGGCCCACTGGTCCGGCGACCCGAATTCGGGATTGTTGGCCATCAGGCCGGCGACGGGGTGTCCGTCCTTGGCGGCGTTGACGTATCCGCCGTACTCGGGCCCGGCGGACTCGAATGTCCAGCCGAACACCGTGCCGTAGAAGTCCTGGGCGCGGTCCAGGTCCGACGTGGTCAGGTCAATCCAGCAGGGAGCGCCCAGCGGCGCGCCGTCACGGATGGGCACGATGATCTCCTCCTGAGGTGTCTTGGCCCCGTGATCGGGGTTCACACCTATCGACTACCGCCGAGAAGAAAACTCATCGCGCGGTCAGCGGCGGACGCCCCCGTCGCCGTTGGTGTGCGGATCGGCGGCGGTGAACACCCTGACGAAGTTCCGCAGCGATTGGTTGATGTCGCTGCGCAGCGCGGCGGCCACGATCATGCCGATCGGCCCGAACAGCGCCGGACCGCCGAGGTGCACGTCGAAGCCGACGGTGGAGCCCTCGTCCGCCGGCCGCACCTTGGCCATCAGCTTCACCTTGACGCCGCCGACGCCGTCGCCGTTCAGCGTCATGCCCTCCGGCGGCTTGTAGCGCACGACCGTCCACTTGATGCGGTTGTACATGCCCTTGACCTCGACGATCGACTCGACGACCGTCCCCTTTTCGATGTCGTCGGGCAACGTGCTGCGCCACACCCGGTGGATGGTCAGCCATTCCTTGTACCGGGACAGGTCGGAAGCGTGCTTCCAGGCCACCTCGGGTGGCAGTGGCACGTCGATCGATCCGGAGAGTTTCGCCATGTGCTCTAGTTCTTGTCGCCGGTGGCAGCGGAATCGGCGGCCTTCTTCGCCTCTTCCTGCACCTTGTGGATGGTGTCGGAATACTTGCCCTGCGTCTTGTCGTCGACGAATTCGCCGGCCTTGTCGATCGCCATCTCGACCTTGTCGGCGTTCTGCGCCAACAGATCCTTCGCCTTGTCCAGGAATCCCATTTTCGTGTCCCTTCCCCGAGGATTCGCCCGGAATTTTACTTGGCGGCCGTCACCGCTCCCGCCACAGCCGCGGCCGCACCCCCAGGATCCGGGCCCGGATCCACCACGCCGCCTCGATCGCCGCGGCGCCCAGCACGCCGATGCCGAGCGCGGTCGAGGTCACCACCGCGTTCGACGGGTCGAGCAGGAACTTCTCCTGCGCCAGCGGGAGGCTGAAGATCACCACGTACGCCACGCCGGAGAACGCGACCAGCGCCACCCGCCACCACTGGTAGGGCCGCGCCGCCACCGCGAGCACCCACAGCGCGGTCACCAGCAACGTGATCAGCGCGGCCGTCGACGCCTGCTCCTGCTGGCGGAACGTGGCATGACGGCCGTGGTAGGCCACCAGGTAGGAGGCGAACGTCGCCGCGCCGACGATCAGTCCCGACGGCAGCGCCGACGAAACCACCCGGCGCACGAACCCCGGGTACGCGCGTTCGTTGTTGGGTGCCAGCGACAGGATGAACGACGGGATTCCGATGGTGAACCACGCCGCGATGGTGACGTGGATCGGCTGAAACGGATACAGCAACGGGTCGACCTTGAGCGGCTTGGCGAGCAGGCACTCGATGCCCACGAACAGCGCCAGCAGCACCGAGTACACCGTCTTGGTCAAGAACAGGTTAGCGACCCGCTCGATGTTGCCGATCACCCGCCGGCCCTCGGCGACGACATACGGCAGCGTGGCAAACCTGTTGTCCAGCAGGACGATCTGCGCGACCGCCCGCGACGCCGGGCTGCCGGCGCCCATCGCGACGCCAATGTCGGCGTCCTTGAGCGCCAGCACGTCGTTGACGCCGTCGCCGGTCATCGCCACGCTGTGGCCGTGCGATTGCAGCGCCCGCACGATGGCCCGCTTCTGATCGGGCCGCACCCGCCCGAACGTGGTATAGCTATCCAGCGCGTCGGCCAACTCGGCCGCGTCCGTGGGTAGTTGACGCGCATCCATCGTGTCGCCGTGCAGCCCGAGCTTACCGGCGACGGCCCCGACCGACACCGCGTTGTCGCCCGAGATCACCTTGACCGAAACATTTTGGGCCGCAAAGTACTCCAGGGTGTCGCGGGCGTCGGGGCGCACCTTTTGTTCGAGCACCACCAGCGCGACCGGCGTGACGCGTCCCGGCGCGTCGGGGTGATCTACGGCCACCTCGGCTCGACCCAATAGCAGCACCCGCAGCCCTTGGGCCCCGATGCCCTCCGCCCGTTCGGCGGCTTCCGACGCCGGATCCAGCAGCACGTCGGGCGCGCCGATCACCCAGTCGCCGCGGTCGCCGAAGGATACCCCGCTCCATTTGGTGGCCGATCTGAAAGGCGCTGTCGCAGTGGGGATCCACCCCGGGGACCGGTCGTAGGTTTCGGCGATCGCCCGCATGCTTGCGTTGGGGCGCGGGTCGGCCGCGGCCAGCGCGGCCAGCGCGTCGGCGACTGGTTCGGACGGCGCGACCTGCACGACCTCGGAAACCCGCATGCCGCTTTCGGTCAGGGTGCCGGTCTTGTCGGCGCACACCACGTCGACGCGCGCCAGTCCCTCGATCGCGGGCAGTTCCTGCACCAGGCATTGGCGTTGGCCGAGCCGAACGACCCCGACCGCGAACGCGACCGACGTCAGCAGGACCAGGCCTTCGGGCACCATGGGCACCAGCGCGCCCACGGTCCGCAAAACCGATTGCCGCCAGCCGGCGTGCGTGGTGAAGAACTGGGTGTAGATGGTCAGCAGACCGGCCGGCACCAGCAAATAGGTGACGAACTGCAGGATCCGGTTGATCCCGTTGCGCAGTTCGGATTTCACCAGGCTGAACTTGCTGGCCTCCTCGGCGAGCTTGGCGGCGTAGGCCTCCGGGCCGACCTTGGTGGCGCGGTACGCGCCGATGCCGGTGACGACGAAGCTGCCGGACATCACCGCGTCCCCCGGGGCCTTGTTGATCGGGTCGGCCTCTCCGGTCAACAGCGATTCGTCGACCTCGAGGTTCTCCTCCTCCACGACCTCGCCGTCGACGACGACCTGGTCGCCGGGGCCGAGCTCGATGATGTCGTCGAGCACGACCTCACCCGGCATCAGCGTGGTGGTCCCGGATTGCCTGCGCACCAAGGGTTTCGCCTGCCCGACGATCGCAAGCTTGTCCAAAGTCTGCTTGGCCCGGATCTCCTGCACCATGCCGATGACGCTGTTGGCGATGATGAGCAGGCCGAACAGCCCGTTGATCACCGAGCCCGTCGCCAGCACGATCGCCAGCAGGACGCCGAGGATCGCATTGATCCGGGTGAAGACGTTGGCCCGAACGATGGCCGCGACGCTGCGGGTGGCGCGTTCCGGGACCGCGTTGCTCTTGCCCTCGGCGACCCGCTGGGCCACCTCAGCATCGGTGAGGCCCGCGATCATCGGGTGAAGGTTCCCAACTTGTCGGAGTCGAAGTACTCGAGGTTCAGGGCGTTGCCGGAAAACACAGCTTTGGAAATCGTTCCGGGCGGCGCGTTTTCGTCCGTCACCGGGAAGGTGAAGGTGTCGCCGTCCCAGTGCGCCAGCGTGAACGTCCGATTCTTCGGCCCCAGCGACAGCTGCAGCGCGCCGTCGCGCTCGGCAACGACGGCCGGGCCCCAGTAGTCGCTGGCGTAGACGCCGGCGTAGTCGCGCAGCGGTCGCGCCAGGGCCGGGTTGGGCGGGGGCTGCTTTCCGACCAACGATCCTTCCGGGTTGTTCATCCAGCCGATCACCTGCTTGTACAGCTCGGCCCAGTTTTCCCGAACCTCGCCGTACTGAACCAGATCCATGAACTCGGCGGTCAGCGTCTCCGGCACGCCGATGGGCGCGGCGTTCGTCAGCGCGATGATCCCCACATCCTCCGACGGCAGCACCACGAAATTCGTCGCCGCCCCCAACGAGAACGCGCCGGAATGGCTGTACTCGGTGCGGCCCGACGACGTCACCGACACGTTGAAACCGTAGCCGTAGAAGCCGGAGCGGGCCTTCGGCGTCGTCGCGGAAGACGAGATCACCTGCGCGGTGGTGGCGGGCAGCAGGGCTTCCGGCGAGGTGATGCGCTGGCCCTGGTAGGTCCCGTTGCCCAACAACATGATCAGCCAGTGCGCCATGTCGTTGACCGACGAGCTCACCCCGCCCGCGGGCGACTGCTGATCCGGATCGCGCTGAAAGCGCGGCTCCCACTTGTTACCGACCTTGACGTGGTTGACGGCGTGGTCGGGCCTGGCGATGAAGTCGGCGAACCGCGAGCTCGTCGCCGTCATCCCCAGCGGGCGGTACAGCGCGTCGGCGGACAGGTCTTCCCACGGCTTGCCCGCCGCGGCCGCGACGGCCTCGGCGGCCGCGGTCACCCCGAAGTTGGTGTAGGCGTAGCTGTTCCGGAAGGGCGCCAGCGGCAGGTACTTCAGGCGCTCGAGCACCTGCCGGCGGTCGTAGCCGAGGGCCTCCAGCTTGTCACCGGCGTGGTCGGGCAGCCCGGAATGGTGCGAGTACAGGTCGGCGATGGTCACGTGGCCGGTGACATACGGGTCGCTCAGCGCGAACCACGGTAGCTTGGACAACGCGGGCGTGTCCCAGGCGACGACGCTGTCGGTGACCTGGTGCGCCACCACCGTCGCACCGACCGATTTCGATACCGATGCCAATTGGAAGACGGTACCGGCGTCGACCTTGTTGTCCTGCGCATCGCCCTTGCTGGTATCCCTTACCCCAAAACCCTTGGCGTATATGGTCTTACCGCCATGAACGATGGCGACGGCCATGCCTGGGATGCCGGTGCTCTTCATCAGGTCGCCGACCAGGCCGTCGACCTTCGCCACGGCCTCGTCGATCCGACCGGCGGGGATCGTCAGGCCCGACACCTCGTTGGGCGGCGCGTCGGACACCGCGGGCGGCGGGCTGGACACCGGACGCGCAGGCCCACACCCCGTCAACGCGAGCAAAGCCAGCGACGCGGCCGTCGCCGCGCGTTTCGTCATGGCCGCACACTTTAGCGTGGCGACGATGCCCGCCGCGTGCGGCGGGAGGAGGAGCCGCGCAATACAACACAGCCTGGCAACGTTGGCCGCCGGAACGACATTCGATTTAACATTCCGGACCCGCCGCGGACACGATGCGGCGCAACATTTATCTGCAAGACAGCGCACGAAAGGTCTTGGACACGGACGATTCGGACATCGACAATCCCTATTGGGAGGCCGTCAGGGATTGCGTCGAGGCCGACAGCTTTCGGGGTAACCCCGTGGTCGGTGAGTTCCGTTTGGACCGAAGCGTGGAAGAAAGCATGGCGCGCGCGCCGAACCGGCAGCTGCTAGTCAGGAAATACTGCTGGACCATCCCCGACCCCGACACCGTGGCGTTCGTCGCGAAACACGCCCACGGCGGCCTCGTCGATCCGATCGCGGGTACGGGCTACTGGGCCTACCTGCTCGCGCAGGTGGGCGTCGGCGTCGTCTGCTATGACCTCAACCCGGGCGCGGATCTGGCCACCAACGGTTGGCACGACGAAGTCCTGCACGTCGGAGTCGGCGCGAAGGACTGCGCCGAAGCGGCGGCGGCACACCCCGACCGGACGCTGTTCCTCTCCTGGCCGCCCCACGGCCAGGACGTCGGCGCGCGAATCCTGCTGGCCTACAGGGGAAATCGCGTCATCTACGTCGGCGACGGCCAGGGCGGCGCCACCGGCGACGATCACATGCACCGGATACTCGAAACCGACTGGACCGAAGTCGATTCCCGTCAGCCGGTGCAATGGTGGGGCCAACACGATCGCGTGACGGTGTACGAGCGCCGCCAGCCCGAGCTCTAGCGGGTCAGAGCCGCCACCACGGGTTGAACCTCCGCGGTGCGGCGGGATCGATGCGCTGGCCGGGCAACGGCACCGCCACCTCGACCCGGGCGGGGTCCGCCGCCGCCAGCAGGCGCTCGACGGGCTCGGCCCACGGGTGGGGTGCCAGCCGGAAGGTCCCCCAGTGGATCGGCACGAGCAGGCCCGAACCCGAGTCGGTGACGTCGAGATGCGCGCGAACCGCCTCCTCGGGGTTCATGTGGATGTCCGGCCACGCGGTGTTGTAGGCGCCGATCGGCAGCAGGGTCAGGTCGAACGGGCCGTGGTCGGCCCCGATCTGCGTGAAGCTCTTGGTGTAGCCCGTGTCGCCGCCGAAATAGGCGCGGTGGCGGGGACCAAGAAAGGCCCAGGACGCCCACAGCGTGGTGTTGCGGTCGAAGAAGCGGCCCGAAAAGTGCCGCGCCGGCATGCAAATCACCGTGAGCTCGTCGAGCTTGGTGCCTTGATGCCAGTCGAGTTCGATGATGCGGTGCTCGGGAATCCCCCACGCACGCAGGTGGGCGCCGACCCCGAGCGGCACGAAGAACGGGGCCCGCTGGGTGTGTGCCAGCGTCATGACGGTGTCGATGTCGAGGTGGTCGTAGTGGTCGTGGCTGATCACCACGGCGTCGACGGCGGGCAGCCCCTCCAGTTGCACCGGCGGCGGGTGCAGCCGCTGCGGTCCGACGGTGTCCGACGGCGAGCATCGATTGCTCCACACGGGATCGGTCAGCACGCGGTAGCCGTCGATTTCCAGCAACGCCGTCGAGTGACCGAACCAGCTGACGGCCAGCCGGGCGGCGTCCCCGTCGAAGATCTCCGGGGCGGCCAGCGGGATCGGTGCGCGCGGGCGGCTGCCGCCGCGGTTACCCAGGAACTCCCACACGATGAGGCGCAGTTCCTCGCGGTCCATCTTGTAGATGGACGCCGGGTCGAGGTTGACGAATTCGCCGTCGGAATAGTGCGGCGACCCCTCGGCCACCGCGCGGATGGAGGCGGGTGACGCGCCGAGGGCGGCCGGCGCGCCGTGCAGCGCACGCACCAACCAACTGCCGACCGCCAGCGACGCCGTGCCGGCGGCCAGTCGCAGCGCCCCCCGCGGCATGACTGTCAGGCTCCCTGGAACTTCGGTGGCCGCTTCTCGATCCGCGCGACCTGCGCCTCGATCACGTCCTGGCTTGCCCAGGCTCGGTCGAAGAGCTCCTTGTGCTCCGGCCACTGCTCTTCGTAGGCGCCGTCGTCGTTGAGCACCCGCTTGGCGTGCTGTATCGCCAGCGGCGCCAGACCGGCGACCTCCTCGGCCCAGGCCTGGGCGTCGGCCAGCGTCCCGATGCGGTTGACCATGCCGGTTTGCAGCGCCGCCTCGGCGGTGAGCTTCTCCGCGGTGAGCAGCATCGCCCGGGCCCGTCCGTGCCCGACCAGCGAAGACAGCCGGCGAATGCTCCAGTTGTCAAGGGCCAGGCCGTATTTCGAGGTCGGAAACTGGAAGAACGCGTCCGGTGTGGCGACTCGCAGATCGCACCGCATGGCCAGCTGCAGGCCGGCGCCGATGGCGGGGCCGTTGATCGCCCCGATCACCGGTACGGGAACCGCGTCCATGACCTTGTGCAGCTCGATCAGCCGGTCGGGGTAGTCGGCGGCGAATACGTCCCCGGACAGGTCCGCGCCGGCGCAGAACACGGTGCCCTGGCCGGTCAGCACGATCACGCGCGTCGACCCGTCGTCGCCCGCCTTCTGGATGGACTCCCGCAATTCGTCGACGAGCTGGGAATTCAGGGCATTGCGGCGCTCGGGACGCTGCAGCTCGATGGTCATAACGGCTTCGGTCTGGGTGACGCCGATCATTCACCCAGCCTATATAGCCTCGTCTGGTGACTCGTATCACGACCGAACAACTGCAAGATGCCGTGCTCGACGAGGGCTCCTACGTGAGCTGGGACAGCGATCCGATGGCCATGCCGGTGTCCGAGTCCTATGCACGCGAGCTTGCGGACGCCCGCGCCGCCACCGGCCGGGACGAGGCGGTGCTGACCGGCGAGGGCCGCATATTCGGGCGCCGCGTCGCTCTCGTGGTGTGCGAGTTCGACTTCCTCGGCGGCTCGATCGGCGTCGCCGCGGCCGAACGGATCACCGCCGCGGTGGAACGCGCCACCGCCGAGCGGCTGCCGCTGCTGGCCTCCCCCAGCTCCGGCGGCACCCGCATGCAGGAGGGCACGGTCGCGTTCCTGCAAATGGTGAAGATCGCCGCGGCCGTCACGCTGCACAAACGGCAACACCTGCCCTACCTGGTCTACCTGCGCCACCCGACGACCGGCGGGGTGTTCGCCTCCTGGGGCTCGCTGGGCCACATCACGGTCGCCGAGCCCGGCGCCCTGATCGGCTTCCTCGGGCCCCGCGTCTACCAGCTGCTCTATGGCGAGCCGTTCCCGGCCGGCGTGCAAACCGCGGAGAACCTGCAGCGGCACGGGGTGATCGACGGCGTGGTCGCGCTCGACGAGCTGCGCCCGATGCTGGATCGCGCGCTGCGGGTGATCGCCGATCCACCCGACGCGCCACCCGGGGCGGCGCCACCGGAACCGACGCCCGACGTGCCCGCGTGGGACTCCGTCGTGGCCTCGCGACGGCCGGACCGGCCGGGCGTCGGCCACCTGCTGCGCCACGGCGCCACCGACTGCGTGCTGCTGTCCGGCACCGGCCGCGGCGAAGCGGCGACCACCCTGCTGGCGCTGGCCCGCTTCAACGGCCAGCCCGCGGTGGTGCTGGGCCAGCAGCGAATCAGCGGCGGGCTCGTCGGACCCGCGTCGCTGCGCGAGGCCCGGCGCGGCATGGCGCTGGCCGCCGAGCTGCGACTGCCGCTGGTGCTGCTCATCGACGCGGCCGGACCGGCGTTGTCGGCCGAGGCCGAGGAGGGCGGCCTGGCCGGCCAGATCGCCCAGTGCCTGGCCGAGCTCGTCACGCTGGAGACGCCGACGGTGTCGGTGCTCCTGGGCCAGGGCAGCGGCGGACCGGCGCTGGCGATGGTGCCCGCCGACCGGGTGCTGGCCGCGCTGCACGGCTGGCTGGCGCCACTGCCGCCGGAGGGCGCCAGCGCGATCGTGTACCGCGACACCGTCCACGCCCCGGAACTTGCTGGGGCGCAAGGCATTCGGTCAGTTGATCTTTTGGAGTCCGGAATTGTCGACGCCATCGTCCCCGAGCATCCCGATGCCGCGGACGAGCCGACCGAATTTTCCCAACGGCTGTCACGCGCCATCGCCGCCGAAGTATGCGCGCTGCGCGAAATACCGTCCGCCGAGCGGCTGTCCGCGCGGCTGCGCCGCTACCGCAACATCGGCCTACCCGCCAGCAGCCTCGGAGAGATAACGCTGGATCGTCGGCCCGAGCCAGTCGACGATCTCGTCACGCGACATCGCGACGACCGGCGGCAGGCGTAACACGAAGCGGCACAACGCCATACCCAAGATCTGGGTGGCGATCAGGCCCGCCCGCACCCCGGATTCCCCGGCCGGCACCAAGGTGGCGACCAGCGGCTGCAGCTGGGTCCCGAAGATCTCCTGCATGCGTTGCGCCGCTTCGCCATTGGTGGCGCTGGACCGCAGCAGGATGACCAGCGCCTCGTCACCCTCCCAGCGTTCGAGGAAGTGACGGACCACCGACCGCCCGACCTGCGAGCGCTCGCCTTCCGCGAACTCCGGGAACCTCAGGTCAAACTCCGCCGCGGCGGCGAACAGCTTGTCCTTGCTGCCGTAGTACCGCATCACCATCGCGGGATCCACCCCGGCGTCCGCCGCGATCGCCCGAATGGTGGCCGCCTGGAAACCGGACGCGCCGAACCGCTCGCGGGCGGCCGCCAGGATCGCGGCTTTGGTCTGCTCCGAGGACCTCCTCATGTCAACAATTGTAGGCCAACAACTGTTGACATCGTACGTCCGACGCGCCAGCATGGAGTTATGCCAACAAGCGTTGACTAACGAAATGAGAGGAGCCGACCATGAACGACACCGACGTCCTGGTGGTAGGCGCCGGACCGACCGGCCTGGCATTGGGCGCTTCCCTGACCGCCAAGGGGGTCCGCGCCGTCGTCGTGGACGCGTTGGCCGAGGGCCAGAACACCACCCGCGCGGCCGTCGTGAACGCCCGCACGCTCGAGGTGCTCGAAGAGCTCGACGTGGCGCGGAGGATGGTCAAGGCGGGCCTGATCGCGCCGCGATTCACCATGCGCGCGGGCCGACGGATCCTGATCCCGGTCGACTTCAGCACGCTGCCGACGAAATATCCCTACAGCCTGATGCTCTCCCAGGCCGACACCGAACGACTGCTGCTGGAGCGGCTGCACGAACTGGGCGGCCGGGTGATCCGGCCCAAGACCCTGAGCCGCCTCACCCCCGAGGCCAACGGCGTCACCGCCGTCTTCGACGACGGCGACACCATCCGGGCCGGCTACGTCGTCGGGGCCGACGGGATGCACAGCACGGTGCGCGAACAGGCCGGAATCGGGTTCGCCGGAAGCGAATTCGCCGAGTCCTTCGCGCTGGCCGACGTCCGGCTGGCCGGCCCGGCGCCCCGCGACGAGGTGATCCTGTTCTACGCCAAGGAAGGCCTGACCGTGGTGGCGCCGCTGCCCGGCGGCATCTTCCGCATCGTCGCGCCGGTCGCCGACGCTCCGAAGACGCCGTCGGTCGAATTCGTGCAGGCGCTGCTGGATTCCCGCACGTTCGGACCCGGCGAGTTGGCAGTCACCGAGCTGATGTGGGGGACGCGGTTCCACATCCACCACCGGGTCGCCGACACCTACCGGGCCGGCCGGCTGTTGCTGGCCGGTGACGCCGCCCACGTGCACAGCCCCGCCGGCGGCCAGGGCATGAACCTTGGCATCACCGACGCGATCGCACTGGCCGGCGCGTTCTCCGAGGTGCTGGGCGGCGGCCCCGATGCGGCCCTGGACGCGTACGCGGCCACCCAGCGGCGATGGGCCGAGCAGGTGCTGACGCTGACCGGACGGCTGACCCGGATGTCGACCCTGCCGCGCCCGTTGCGCCCGATCCGCAACTCGGGGATACGGCTGGCCGCGCAGGTCCCCGCCGTGCGCCGGCAGCTCGCGGTCCAGCTCAGCGGCCTGAGTCGCCGGTGATCGCGGGTGGTCGCGGCTGAGCCGCGCCTCCCACCGCCACCGCGGACAATCAGGCAAGATGGGCGGCATGGACACTGGTCCCACCTCGCCCCGGGTCTTGGTCGTCGACGACGACTCCGACGTACTCGCATCGCTGGAACGCGGCCTGCGCCTGTCCGGGTTCGAGGTGTCGACGGCCGTCGACGGCGCCGAGGCGCTGCGCAGCGCCACCGAGACCCGCCCGGACGCGATCGTCCTGGACATCAACATGCCCGTGCTGGACGGCGTCAGCGTCGTCACGGCGCTGCGGGCCATGGACAACGACGTGCCGGTCTGCGTGCTGTCCGCGCGCAGCTCGGTCGACGACCGGGTGGCGGGGCTGGAGGCCGGTGCCGACGATTACCTCGTCAAGCCGTTCGTGCTGGCTGAGCTGGTCGCGCGGGTCAAGGCGCTGCTGCGCCGCCGCGGGTCCACCGCGACCTCTTCCTCCGAAACCATCACGGTCGGTCCGCTGGAGGTCGACATCCCCGGTCGCCGGGCTCGGGTCAACGGCGTCGACGTCGACCTGACCAAGCGCGAGTTCGACCTGCTCGCGGTGCTGGCCGAGCACAAGACCGCGGTGCTGTCCCGGGCGCAACTGCTGGAGCTGGTCTGGGGCTACGACTTCGCAGCCGACACCAACGTCGTCGACGTGTTCATCGGGTATCTGCGTCGCAAGCTGGAGGCCAACGGCGGTCCCCGGCTGCTGCACACGGTCCGCGGAGTCGGGTTCGTGCTGCGAATGCAGTAGCCATGCAGTAACCAGATCGCACAGTCATGAACCTCTTGTCCCGGATCTTTGCCCGTACGCCCTCGCTGCGAACCCGGGTGGTGCTCGCAACGGCCATCGGCGCGGCGATTCCGGTGCTCATCGTCGGCGCCGTCGTCTGGGTTGGGATCACCAACGACCGCAAGGAACGGCTGGACCGCCGGCTCGACGAGGCCGCCGGTTTCGCGATCCCCTTCCTGCCGCGCGGTCTCGACGAAATCCCGCGCTCACCGAACGACCGTGACGCGATCATGACGATCCGGCGCGGGAACCAGGTCAAGTCGAATTCGGACGTCACGCTGCCCAAACTCGACGTCGACTACGGCGACGCCTACGTCAACGGGGTGCGCTACCGGGTCCGGACGGTGGAGATACCCGGGCCGGGACCGAGTTCGCTCGCCGTCGGCGCCACCTACGACGCCACCCTCGCCGAGACCAACAACCTGCACCGCCGGGTGATGCTGATCTGCGGGTTCGCCATCGGCGCTTCCGCGGTTTTCGCGTGGCTGCTGGCCGCGTTCGCGGTGCGCCCGTTCAAGCAGCTCGCCCAGCAGACCCGATCGATCGACGCGGGCGACGAGGCGCCGCGGGTCGAAGTGCACGGCGCCAGCGAGGCCGTCGAGATCGCCGAGGCGATGAGGGGAATGCTGCAGCGGATCTGGGACGAGCAGAACCGGACCAAGGAGGCGCTCGAATCGGCCCGCGACTTCGCGGCGGTGTCCTCCCACGAGCTGCGCACCCCGCTGACGGCGATGCGCACCAACCTCGAGGTGCTCACCACCCTGGACTTGTCCGATGACCAACGCAAAGAAGTGGTCAACGACGTCATCCGCACGCAGGCGCGCATCGAGGCCACCCTGAGCGCGCTGGAGCGGTTGGCCCAGGGCGAGCTGTCTACGTCGGACGACCAGGTCCCGGTCGACATCACCGAGCTGCTCGACCGCGCGGCGCACGACGCCATGCGGGTCTATCCCGACCTCGATGTCTCCCTGGTGCCCTCGCCGACCTGCATCATCGTGGGTCTGCCCGCCGGCTTGCGCCTCGCCGTCGACAACGCGATCGCCAACGCCGTCAAACACGGCGGCGCCACCCGCGTCCAGCTGTCGGCGGTCAGCTCGCGCGCCGGGGTGGAGATCGCCGTCGACGACAACGGCAGCGGTGTCCCGGAGTCGGAGCGCCAGGTGGTGTTCGAGCGGTTCTCGCGCGGGTCGACGGCCTCGCATTCGGGGTCGGGCCTGGGCCTGGCGTTGGTGGCCCAGCAGGCGCACCTGCACGGTGGGACGGCGTCGCTGGAGGACAGCCCGCTGGGTGGGGCGCGCTTACTGCTGCGCATCCCCGCGCCGACCTAGGTCCTGGCGTTTACTTCCTGGAGCTCTTGCACCACGGCGTGAAACAGGCCCGCGCGGCGGCCGCCTCGTCCTTGAACCAGACCTGCGCGACGGTCGGGTCGTAGGCCGGATCGTCGGGGGTGTAGTAGAGCCGGGTATCCGAACGGCCCTTCACCAGCCATCCCGCCGGCCCGCCGCCATCCGGGGTGGCGCGAGCGGAGCCCGGGCCGTAGGGCTCGTACGGCAACACCGGGGTCCACTTGGTCGCCGGCTGCTTGGCGACCGGCGCCGGCTTCGCCGGGCGCGCCTTGGCGCCATGCGGCTTCTTGCCCGGCGGCACCTTCCGCGGCGGCGGTTTTTTGCCGGCGGGAGTCTTCTTCGTCGGCGATCCCTTAGCGCCCGGCCGGACCTTCTTCGCGGGGGCCTTCTTCGCCGCCGTTCGCTTGTCCCTCGGCGGCTTTTCGGCGGTCGGCTCCCGCTTGGAAAAGAATCTTCGAAGGAACGAAAGCCCGGTCTTTCGTGGCTCTTCCGCCCGCGGCGGCTCGGGAGCGACGGGAATCTCCGCGGTCTCAGGCTCCGGCTCGACGGGGAGCATGGTCGTCGGCGGTTCTTGGTCGACGGGAATCTGGGTCGTCTCGGGCTCCGGCCCGACCGGGATCATGGCGGTCGGCTCTTGATCGGCGGGAATCTCCGTCGCCGTGGACTCCGGGTCGACGGGAGGCTCCGCCAGCTCGGCCAGTCGATCGATCGGGAGAATTTCCGTCGGCGGGTCTTCTGCGGTCCGCGCCCGCTTCGGCCGGAACCTCCGAAAGGATCGGCCGGGTTTGGGCGATTCTTCGGCGGCCGGAGTCGTCCTCGGCGGATCGTCCGCGGGCCGATTCTCCGTCGCGTCGGTCGGTTGCTCGGCGGGAATCATGGCCGCCGGCGGCTCTTGGGCGGCCGGAACCTGTGTCGTCGCAAGCTCTTCCGACTCTTCCACGGTGGGAGGCTTCGAGGTCAACAAATCAAGCTGGGCGCGGTCCGTCGTCGTCGGCCGCTCCTCGGCAACCGGGATCGTCGCTTGCTCGACGGGTATTACGGTCGTGGGCCGGTCCGGCTCGGCGTCCGCGGTAGCCCCGCCGGCATTCGGCGACCCCACTGGCACTTGACGTTTGACGGGGCGCACCCGCAGCGCGAGCGTCAACACCAACCCCGTCACGAAGGACAGGGCGAACAGCCACCAGTGCACGTGGTCCATCACTCGTCGTCCCTCTCGTGCCGGCTCGCAACGGCGGGGACTTCCTCAACGACGACGCGCTTGTTCAAGATGTTGGCGATCACGCGGGCAACGGCCGAGCCCGCCACGAATGCGAGCAGGTACCACAACCACTGGATCACGAAATCCATGCCGGATCTCCTTAGCTCACAACGATTTCGACGCGACGGTTCTTGGCACGACCATCGACCGTGTCGTTGGAGGCGACGGGATTGACCGAACCCAGACCCTTGACGATCAGCACCGCGCCCGCGACGCCGTTGGCAATTAGGAAGTCGGCCACGCGCTGGGCCCGCTGGCTGCTCAATGCGATGTTGATCGCCTCGACGCCGGAGTTGTCGCTGAAGCCGTTGATCGTCGCGTGCGCGGTGGGGCAGGCCCTGAGCCTGCCCGACACCTGAATCAGGATCTGGTTGTCGGCCGGGGTCAGGCTGAACCCGTCGTTCGCGAACGTGATCGGCCCGCCCGTCACCGCAGTGATCGCCGATTGCAGGTCGTTGCATTGTGCCGCGGCGGGCGGCGCCGGCGGCGGAACCGGTCCGTTGGCCACAAGCTTGTCAACGACCTTCAAAGTGGACCAGGTGCGCGCGGCGTCCTGGCTGACGGCGTTCTTCTGGTCTTGCGACGCCGCGGTGCCCGCCAGCGTGATCGTGTTCCCGCCGGCCACGAGGCTGAAATCGGGAATCGAGGCGCTGTCTTTGAATATCGGTGCGGCCTTCGCGAAATCGAGCGCGTCGATATTGGGGTTGATGTGGATCTGGTCGATGACGTTGACGCCCGGCAGCGAGCCCTTGACGGCGTTCAGCAGGGCCGCTTTGGCGGAGTCGTCGGGGAAGTCGCCGACGAGCGTCAAGTCGTTGCCGTTGCGGGTGATCGACAGGGGTGCCAGGGATAACTTCGGAGCGGTGGACGTGCTCGACGTCCCCTGCGTCGGCACCGGGCCGCCCGCCCGGTGGGCGGGCCGCGGTTGATCGAACGCGCCGTAGCCGATCGCCGCTATCAGCAACGGAATTACCGCCACCGCGATCAGCCAGGGCAGGCCGGCCGAGGGCCGGTGAATCTCCGGCACCGGCACCGATTCGGTGCTTGCGGCCGGATGCCGCAAACCCGTGCCTACCCCCACTTTTGCGTCTCCCCTCGGTTAGCTCCCCCGACGTTTGCATCTTCCAGGCGATATGCAGCCTACCGAGTCGACGCGGCAACGCCCGCCAAGTCGGGCACACTGGACCCATGGCCAACGGCAACAAACCGACCGACAGCGAGACGCTGGCACGCATCCAGGGACTGGTCGCCGAGGAGAAGACCCTGCGGGCACAGCTGCAGCACGGCGAGATCAGCACGGACGAGGAGCACGATCGCCTGCGCCGGCTGGAGGTCGAACTCGACCAGTGCTGGGACCTGCTGCGGCAGCGCCGGGCGCTGCGCGAAACCGGCGGTGACCCGCGCGAGGCGCAGGTACGTCCGCCCGACGAGGTCGAGGGCTACCTGGGCTGAGCGTGTCCCCTTCGGAGGTCGACGTCGTCATCGTCGGCGGGGGTCACAATGGCTTGGTCGCGGCCGGCTACCTGGCCCAGGCCGGCCTTCGGGTGCGGCTGCTGGAACGGCTGGCGCAGGTCGGCGGGGCCGCGGTGTCCGTGCAGGCCTTCGAGGGTGTCGACGTTCGGCTCTCCCGGTACTCGTATTTGGTCAGCCTGTTGCCGTCCCGCATCCTCGAGGACCTCGGGGTCCGCGTGCGGTTGGCCGGCCGGCGATTCTCGTCGTACACCCCCGACCCCGCGACCGGCGGCCGCACCGGGTTGCTGATCGGGCGGCCCGGCCAGTTCGCCGCCATCGGCGCCACCGAGGACGAGCCCCGGTTCGCCGCGTTCTACCGACGCTGCCGGCTAGTCACGCAGCGGCTCTGGCCGACGCTGCTCGAGCCGCTGTGCACCCGCGAGCAGGCCCGCCGGCACGTCACCGACGCCGGCGATCCCGGCGCGGCGGAGGCGTGGCGCGCCATGATCGACGAGCCGGTCGGCCACGCCATCGCCGAGGCGGTCGGCAACGACCTCGTGCGCGGCGTGATCGCGACCGACGCACTCATCGGTACCTTCGCCCGCCTCGACGACCCGTCGCTGCGGCAGAACGTCTGCTTCCTCTACCACGTGCTCGGCGGCGGCACCGGCGACTGGGACGTCCCCGTCGGCGGGATGGGCGCGCTGACCACGGCACTGGCGGCTGCGGCCGCCGGCCACGGCGCCGAAATAGTCACCGGCGCCGAGGTTTTCGGCGTCGACCCAGACGGCCAGGTGCGCTACCGCCGCGGCGACGACGAGCACGCGGTCCGGGGAAGGTTCGTGCTGGCCGGAGTGACACCGACGGTCCTCGCCGGCCTGCTCGGCGAACGACCCGCCGCGCCGGCGCAGGGCGCGCAGGTCAAGGTGAACATGGTGCTGCGCCGGCTACCCCGGTTGCGCGACGCCGCCGTCACACCCGAGGAGGCGTTCGCCGGGACGTTTCACGTCAACGAGACGTGGACCCAACTGGACGGCGCGTACCAGCGCGCAGCCGGCGGGCAGATCCCGAATCCGCTGCCGTGCGAGGCCTATTGCCATTCGCTGACCGACCCCAGCATTCTGTCGGCCGCCCTCCGCGACTCGGGCGCCCACACCATGACGGTGTTCGGCCTGCACACCCCGCACTCGCTGTTCGACGGCAGCTACTCCGGCGCGCTGCGCGACCGGCTGACCGAGGCGGTGCTGGAGTCGCTGAATTCCGTTCTGGCCGAACACCGTCATGGTGTGGGCGCCCGAGTCGCGGAGGGCGGCCGACAGAATGCTGGGGTCGGTGTGCGAATGG
>NZ_LZKE01000157.1:0-522 GCF_001672675.1 Mycobacterium sp. E2327 | reverse complement strand
CATCGACTTCCGCCGGCGCATGTCGGACCTGGCCAGCGGAAAAGAATCCGAGCACACGCCCGAGGTGGTCGCACCGCTGATCTCCCGCGGGCTGGCGGAGCTGGCCAAGCTGCCCGGCTGAGTGTGCGCTCAGGGTTTTCGGTGTGAGCCCAGGGCGGGAACCTGGCGATTTTCTCGCCGTGGTCTCACACGGAACGCCCTCGATTCACACCGAAAGCGGGC
The DNA here is from genome assembly GCF_001672675.1 of Mycobacterium sp. E2327. Taxonomy (NCBI): domain Bacteria; kingdom Bacillati; phylum Actinomycetota; class Actinomycetes; order Mycobacteriales; family Mycobacteriaceae; genus Mycobacterium; species Mycobacterium sp. E2327. The sequence goes on along the minus strand of NZ_LZKE01000157.1, from coordinate 300 downwards.
GCTAGAAGTTCTGAGTGGCCGCGTGATGTCTCTTGGCCACGCGGCGCAGCTGGAGAATCCGCGCGGTGCCGACGGCCACGGTGATCAGGCCGCCCACCACGGCGCCCAGCAGAAAGGCGACGCCCAGAGGCAGGCTCCAATGCCAAGTCAAGAACGTAAACCGCACCGAATCCGTGTTCTGGGCTATGAAGATCAACAACAGGATCAGGATCAGGAAGCCGACGATCAGGAAGGACCATAAAGCGCCGGCGCGGGTGAACCCGACGGCCGGTTCCTTGGACGTCGCGCCCAAGTGCGGAT
>NZ_LZKE01000156.1:0-10206 GCF_001672675.1 Mycobacterium sp. E2327 | reverse complement strand
TCGTTCTTGGTATAGCGAGAAACCCACTCGGCGGTGCTGATCTGGTCCTCGGGCAGCCCGGAGTCGTTGCGGGCGGCTCCGATGCCGGCGACCAGTTTTGCGCCCTGACGGGTGAGCTTGCTCAGCAGGAACCCCCACCCGCCGCCCGTCACGTCGACGTTCTTGCCGCCGATCCGGTACAGCAGCGCCGGTTTGGGTTCGCGAATCTCGAACGGAGCGCCCACCTCCGCACAGGTCTGCTGCGTGATACCGCCGACCTCAATCACGATCGCGCCGGTGTTGACTTTGAACCCGTCGATGTCGTCGGTGGACGCACGTCCACCGACCTTGTCGAGGCGCTCCACCACGAGCGTGCGATATCCGTGGTTGGCCAGCCGGGCGGCGGTGAACAGGCCGCCCGCGCCGGCGCCGATGACAACTGCGTCGAATTGTGTTGCTTGCATAGAGTTTCCCTTCGAACAGGTGAGGTCCTAGTAAGAGCGCGGCAGGCCCAGCGAGGTTTGGGCGATGAAGTTCAGCACCATTTCGCGGCTCACGGGCGCGGTGCGCATCAGCCGGGTGACGAACCAGAGTTCCGCGAGGCCGTATTCGTGGGACAGGCCGTTACCGCCGTGGGTCTGAATGGCTTGATCGAGTGCCTTCAACGCCGCTTCGGAGGCCGCGTACTTGGCGATGTTGGCCGCCTCGCCCGCCGGCTCACCGGCGTCGAACAGCTCGGCGCTGCGCGCGGTCGCCATCCGCCCCAGTTCGATGGCGACGTGGCAGTCGGCCAAGGGGTGCGCGACGCCCTGGTGCGCACCGATCGGCGTCGACCACACGCGCCGCTGCCTCGCGTAGTCGACGGCCTTCCCGATCGCGTAGCGCCCGATCCCGCTGGACAACGCGCCGACCAGGATGCGTTCCGGGTTCAGCCCGTCGAAAACCTGCCGCAGGCCGTCGCCGGCGGTTCCGATGAGTGCGTCCTCGCCGACCGCGACGTCGTCGAGGTACACCGTGAACTGCTTGTCCGGCGACACGATCGACGTGTCAATAGGGGCGAAGGTCAATCCGGGAGTGGCGGTCGGGACGGCGAACAGGGACAGCCGGCTGCGTTCCGCGCTCGAATGTTCGGCGTCGCGGGTCACCAGCAGTATCGCGTCGGCCTGGTCAACCGCCGAGATGTAGTACTTGGAGCCAGAAATCGTCCAGCCGGTGTCGGTGCGCCGCGCGGTGGTTTTGACGTTGTGGCTGTTGGAGCCGGCGTCGGGTTCGGTCAAGCCGAATGCCATCTTCTTACTTCCGTCCGCGATCGGCGGAAGCCATCGACGCTTCATTTCTTCCGACGCGTGACGCGCCAGGATGCTGCCGCAGATGGCCGGCGAAATGACCCAGATCAGCAACGGCATCCCATGCGCGGCAAGCTCTTCCACGACGACGACGGCTTCGGCCATCCCTCCGCCGCCGCCCCCGTAGTCCTCGGGCAGGTGCAGGCCGAGCAGACCAGCAGCGCCGAGATCCTGCCACAACTCGTCGATCCCGCCGCCCGAGCGCCCCCGCTCCAGGAAGTACTCGGGTCCGTATCGCTTGGCGATGCCGGCGACACTTTCCCGAATCGCCTTGTGCTCGGGAGAATCGCTGATCAGTCCCATGTCATTACCTTCCGGTGAAGCGGGGCGCGCGCTTGGATTTGAACGCCGAAAGCGCTTCTGCGGCATCGGCGGTATCGCCGGTGGCCTTCAGCGCCTCGGTTTCCGACTGCAGTTGGGTCGCGAGGTCGCTGTGCCATGAATCGCGCAGCAATGCGCGCATGCGGGCAAACGCGGGGGTTGGCCCGTGCGCCAGGTCGGTGGCCAGCGCCAGCGCCCGCGGCCGCAGCTCTGCGGCGGGCACGATCTCGTTGATCATCCCCAACTCCAAAGCCTCGGTTGCCTCGATGGGCCTGTTCCGCAGGTACGCCTCGGCGGCGCGGCGCGCCCCGATCAGCCGCGGTAGGTGCCAGGTGCCGCCGCCGTCGCCCGAAAGGCCCAGCGCGGCAAACGCTGTGACGAACTTGGTGCCCTCGGCGGCCAGCACCAGGTCGGCCGCGTAGACGAAGCCAAGGCCGCCGCCGGCGACGGCACCGTGGGCGGCGGTGACGATCGGCGCGTCGATCCGGTTGAGCACGCGAAAGGCTTCATGGAATGGCGTGACCATGCCCTGTAGCACCTCGCCCAATGGCGTTGACGCGTCGGACAGAAAAGAATCGATGTCGCCGCCGACGGACAAGGACGGCCCGTCGCCGCAGATGAGGACGGCGCGCACGCACCGATCGTCGGCGATCCGGCGAGCCACGACGAGCGACTCCTCCGCCATCCGCGGATCGATGGCGTTGCGGGCATCGGGCCGGCTCAGGCAAACGATCGCGACGCCATCGGCGACGCGGTAGTCGATCGTTTCCAACCGGCCCTGCTCGTCAAGCGCTTCGATCCATGCGGCGCTGTCCGTCAGCTGATCCAGCGACGTGAGGCGGCTGTCGTCGGCGAAGCCGATCACATGGTGGAACGCCGCGTCGAGCTCCTTGCCCGACCGGCGGGCTGTCCCGCGATACCGGCCGACGACGAGCAGGCGGCCGTCGTCCAGGGTGTGGAATTCGTCGGGATAAGCCTGGACGTCATAGTGGCGCCCGAGCTGCCACCACAGCTCGCGTCGCATCGCGTCCGGCCCGACGTGCTCGCCACCCACGCCGAGCGGCAGGCCCACAGTGGCATGGCCGACGAAATCGGGATGCAGCAGCTTTCCGAGCGTTTCCCGGTCACCAGCGGCCAACGCGCGGTAAAGGTCCCGAACGGCGGCGACCTGCACGTCGCGGGTCGCTGCGTCGACGTCGACCACAACACGCCCCTCTCATCCGATGACCAACACAACTGAGCAGGCATTTAATTTTGATTCGATACAGATCTCAGCAGCTGAATACCGGTTCCTCCGGCACGCTAGCATATTTTTCTACTGTGCGTTAAATTCAGTCAGGCACCGCAAGTGACAACCGGATAGCGGGAGGAATCGTGACAACGACGACGCAACGCGCTGCGCTGCCGAGTGCGCAGAACACGAGCAGCGACTACATGACCCTTCGCCTCGGCTTATGGTCTGTCTGCGTTTACGCCGGCCTGGGTCTGCTCGGCTTCGCGGTGTTCGCGGGCTTTTGGCCGCCCCCTGGGCAAGATCTCGACGCGTCGGCGATCGCGCGGTACTTCCACACTCGCCACACCGGCATCCAGGTGGGGATGGTGCTGATGGTCGTCGGCGCGCCTTGCTACTACACGTGGAGCGCCGCCATCTCCAAGATCATCGGCCGCATGGAAGGCCCCATGGGCATCCTGTCGACGACCGAACTCCTCGGCGGACTGATGACGGGTGTCGTCACCGCCGTGCCGGCGGTGGTGTGGCAGACCGCTGCGTTCCGAGCCGAAGCCCGCTCGGCGGAGACCGTACAGACGTTGTACGACCTCGGATGGCTGTTCTTCGACCTCACGTTTGTGTTCTCGCTGCTGCAGAGCGTGGCACTCGGCATCGCCATCCTGATCGACCGCCGCACGCAGCCCCTCTTTCCGCGCTGGGTCGGCTATGTGTGCTTCTTGACCGCGGCACTCTACGTTCCGCTCAGCCTGGTTCCATTTGTCCGAACCGGCCCATTCGCCTGGCATGGACTGCTCAACTTCTGGGCGGTCTTCGTCATGTTCTTCGTGCTCATCGTCATCGTGACGCCCTACGCCTTCCGCGCGCTGCACCGCCTCGAGGTTGACGAACAGGCCTAGCCAAGCCAAAGAATTCACGACTCGAACTCGAAAGCGGCTGATGCTGCGGTTTCCCGGATCAGCCCGGCAGCAAGTAAGTCGGCAGATGCGCCATCGATGAGCCGACGATGCCGAGCCAGTTGAAGGGCAAGTGGTAGATCAATATCGTTGCCGCACAGCAGAACCCGATTGCCGCTAGCGTGCGGACGCCGGGCTGAAACGCCGGACGCCAGCGTTCGAAGCCCCGCTCCACCGGCGACAGCCCGTCCGGGGACTGAACGGCCTGCAGCCGCATCCACGTGTAAAGCAGGCCCAGCGCGGCCACCAGGAACGACTCGTAGAGCGGGAACTGGAATTGGCTTCCCGCCCAGAGCGTCAGTGGCCCGTAGGTCCGGGCGTAGGCATAGCCGTGCGTCCATCGGATTGCCAGATTCTCCACCACGAAGTCGAACGCGAACTCCCCGACAAAGACGATCGCCAGCAACGACACATTGGAGAGTCGCGGCCAACGGGATCGTAAGGCGAAGTACGCCGGACACCCCACGATGGCCACGCCGGCGCAGAAATACACGTACATCGGCGGGCCCCACAGCAGCGACTCCGCGTAGCGCGACGAGGCCGCCGGATTGTGGAAGGGCAGGAACGCCGTCCAGACGCCCATGTTGACGTTGTGCGCGTTCCACGCGAACAGATACGTGTAGCAGTTCAGGAAGGCGTCGGCGACGAAAGCCGCCATCCCGCCGAGAACGAACTTGCCGTCCAGGCTCAACGCGCCGGTCCGGCGCCATGGCCTGATCACACAGGACCAGACCAGGAACACCAGCAATGCGACGCTGATCCCCTCAAAGACCCTCAGCGCAACAAGATTCCACGCCGGCATCCGGTCGGGCCCGAGCAGCGGCGCCGGCCCGAAATCACTGGAAGTGATCCATCGCGCCAGCGCCTGGGCGGCGATTACCAGCCAGACGACGGCGATTACGGCCCAAACGGTTACCCCTCCCGAGCGGGACGGCTCTGTTGCAGTGACGGCCCGCTGAGCGGCGCTTCGATGGAGCGTCGATTCGGACACCGCGGCCATCACCTCCCAAACTTTGAATAAAGATTAAACACCCTGATCTTCGAGGCCCGCAATCATGTCGGGCCGTAATCAACTCATCGGTCGGCACGACGCCCCGCCAGACCCACCACGCCATGCTGCACCGCCACGGGGCTCGCCGGGGCGCTCCCGAACGCCGCCGCCACCAGCGATGGCGGACAGCGTGGTCCGCTGCGTCTAACGATCGTTTACACTCACGCAGCGATTCTGGTTTGCTCTGCCGGTGTCGAACGTCACATCAGTACGCATCTGACGACGCAGGAAGGCTTATATCGTGCGTTTTCGCGGCGAAAAGTGCTCGTAAGAGTCATGCAGGCCGGGTTCTCCCAAGGTGCGTGAAGCTACAATTATTATCTCACCGATGATGTAAGTGGTCGTTTACATATGGACGCTTCGGCGCTAACATCGCCCATATCGCAGCCCTTGCGTAGGCGCAGTTGCTAAGAGATGAGGACCAGGGAGCAGAACATGAGCTACTCCATCCCCGACACGGTGACCACCAAGGGGCCGTTCCAACCGATGCGGTTCGAGGCCACGGTCGAGGAGTGCATCGTCACCCATGGCGAGATTCCCAAGGACCTCTCCGGCGGCATCTATCGCACCGGACCGTGCTGGAAGCGCCCGACCAAGCAGGGGACGACACCGTTGCTGGCGATGGACGGCATGGTGCAGGGCCTGGTCTTCGAGAACGGCCGGGCCGATTTCCGCAACCGCTGGGTGCGCACGCCGAAGTACGTCTTGGAAGAGAAATATGGCCGCGGCATGTTCGACTACTCCGACGGCGGGTTCGGCGACTACCGCGACTACGGCTACGGCGAGGTGGTGCGCACCACCGAGAACGCGCACACGCCGCAGGGCACCGCGAGCATCAACATTTTCCCGTTCGCCGGCGAGTTGATCGTCTCCGGCGAGTTGGGGGCTCCACCCCAGGTCATCGATCCGATCACGTTGGAGACCAAGGGCATCGTGGACTGGGCGCCGGCGTTGTCCAGGGGCCCGCACGAGCCGGTGTGCTTCGGGGATGGCACGTTCTGCGCTCATCCGAAGTGGGACGAGGCCACCGGCATCCTCTACGGCTGGTCATACAGCGACACCGCACCCTATGTGTCGATGAAATATGTGCACCCCGACGGCACCGTGGAATCGCGTGACCTGTGGGACGCCCCCTATAACACTGTGGCACACGATATTTGGCTGACGCCCGAATGGGTTGTCATGCCGTTCCAGCCGTTCATCATCGACCTGAAGCGCAATAGCAAGGGGTACGCCGTCTTCGGCTGGGAGCCCGAGCTGCCCATCACCATCGCACTGATCCCCAGGCACAACTTGCAGGGCGAGATCCGGTGGATCCAAACCGATCTGCCGGCCCAATATGTCATGCACACCATGACGGCCAACGTCAAGGGCGACCAGCTCATCCTCGACGCACCGATCTTCAACACACCGCCGTTCCCGATGGAGCAGGAGTTCAACGAAGGCGATCAAGCCGCGCTGTTCTTCAGCAACGCCGCCAGCTACTTGGGACGGTGGACCGTCAACCTCACGACCGGCGACACCAAAGCCGAGCAGCTTTCGGAGCTACCGTCCGAGATATGCAAGGTCGACCAGCGCTTCTACGGCAAAGGTCACCGCTACGGCTTCCAGATCGGCGGCCAGCCAAAGAAACGCGGCATGCGTATGGACAGCCTCATTCGCAACGATGTGGACAAGGTGAGCGAACAGGTCTACCAGATCCGCGGCCAAGGCGAACTGGCCGCGGTGCTCGAGGCCTCATTCGCGCCGCGAACGACGAGCGCCCCCGAGGGCGACGGCTACATCATCGTGCCCGTGTCGTGGTGGGGTGAGCACCGCGGTGAGTTCCAGATCTTCGACACCGACGACATCACCGCCGGCCCGATCTGCAAGATCGAGCTTCCGTTCCACATGGGCTGGACGCCCCATGGCCATTGGATGGACTTCCGCTAAGAGCCACTCAACGCCAGTCCACCCGAGGTAAGAGCACCGACTGATCGGCCGGTGTCACGATTCCCGGCGGGCAACGACATACCTCAGGAATCGAATTCACCGCGCGCGCAGCCGTCGCCATCAACCCGCCCATGATTGCCAAATCCTGTGGTCCCCTCGGCTTTGCCAACGGGCCCCGGAAAGACTCGTTGCGCGTCCGCGTCGCCCACTGCACCTGCATGTCGGGCTCGCCGGTGATCGCCAGACGGTAGCCACCCTCGCCGGGCGCCGGATCCCAGTGTTCCGGGTACTCGCCCAACCAGTAGCAGCCGGCCTGCGTGATCCGGCGCTTGCCCCCGACGCAACCATCGAGATTGAACCGGATCGCCGACACCGTTCCAGCCTTCAGGCTGAACAACGGCGCCTGCACGTCGCGAGCGGAAAGAGCGAACTCCTGATCCCACCGCACCTCGTCGAACTCGACGCCAAACCATCGCGCGGTCAAATGCAACGCGGGGCCGAAGAGGTACTCGAAAAGCGGTCGCAGATCGTGAGATTCGGCCTGCTCGGGGGTCAGTCCGTAACCGAAGTAACCGAAAACTTCCGGATCCTCATAGGTCTCGAAGTTATACATCTCGCACAGGTAGGTCGACTCGATGCGCTGGCACATACTGGCAAGGGCCGCGAGCACCGTCTGGCTGCCACTGGCGTTGATTCCGGTCGGGTAATACGACGTGCCTCCCTGCCGGCACGCCGTCTCGAGCCGGTCAACCAGGCCGGGCCCGTGCAGCTGCGGAAAATTCATCGACGCCTGGACGCCCACGACGTTCTTGCCCGTCGCGAGCATCGCAGCGATGTCGTCAACCAGCTCGGCCGGCTGACGGCGCAGATCCGTCGCGGTGTACACGACGCAGTCGGCATCGATCGCCAGCGCCTCTTCGGCGTCGGGCGTCGCCATGACCCCAGTGTCGCCATAACCGCAGAACTCACCGGCATCCGTCCCGCCCTTGTCCTTGCTGTGCACCCACAGCCCGACCAGCTCCAAATCGGGGTGGTCGATGATGCCCTTCAACGTCTGCTTCCCGACGAGACCTGGTGCCCATTGGATGACCCGAACTTTCTGCGGCATCACGCTCTCCTCCGACGACTCTAAGTAACGGTGTTGCTCTACCGTAGAGCAACATCGTTACTTATGTCCAGGTACAATGTGCACATGTCCACCGAGGCAACGGGTTAGAGTCCGGCATGGCAACGTCCCGTCGCGCCGCACGGCGCAGCACCGAGGAAGTCCGCACGTTGATCCTGACTGCCGCAAACGAGCTCTTCGCCGACCGCGGTTACGCCCAGACTTCGATGCGCGACATCGCATCCCGGGCGGGGCTCAGTCTCTCGGTGCTCTACCGGCAATTCGCCAACAAGGACGACCTGTTTGCCGCTACTCTGCTCGCGCCGTTTCTCGCCTCGTTCGAAGAGTTTGCGTCGGCGTGGAGCAGCCAGGTCGACGAACCGTGGGAGGACGCGCGGCTAGTCGGTGAATTCGTCCGCGATCTTTACGCCAATCTCGTCAAATATCGGCACCTCCTCATAACGCTGCTGGCGGCCGATCAAGACTCGGGAAGCGAACTGTTGAAAAAGGCCCAACAAGGGCTGGCGGACAGCCTGCGCGACCTGCGCTCGATGGCCGAGCATGAGGCCGGTCGGCGCGGCTGGCTTCCCGCCGAATCCGTCGCGGACGGCAACACTTTGACTATCGCCATGATCGGCGGCCTGGTTCTGCTGCAGCCATTACTCGCCGGCACGTCGGATGAGGACGAGGACACGATCGTCGATGCGGCAACGCGGATGGCGCTTTACGGTATGCGCCTCGGGCCGCGCTGACCGGGACCTCCGATAGCCATTAAGTAACACTGTTCCTTGACGTAAGTAACGCCGTTGCTTAGTGTGAACGTCGACCGTACTCGGCAGGCAGGAGAACGTCATGAGCATTACGACCAACGCACTGCAGGTGCCGGCATTCGGGACCCGGCGCGCGGTATTAGAAAACCCTCGGGATAAGAAGCCGATCAAGGCGTGGGCCGTCCTCGGCGGGCTGTGGCTCGTCTTCTACCTGTATCTCTTCGTGAAGTGGGTATCGGGCCCGGATACCGAGCGGGTTCCGCAGGGACCCACGCAGCTCCCCGGGTGGATGTCGACGCTCTTCCACATCTACCTGCCGATCGGCGTCGCAGTGACGATCGGCGTCCTCTATGTCGTCGTCATCCGTCCGCGCATCCGCGAAAAGCGGATGACCACCGACGGGCTATTGCTGCTGTCGTTCGTGCTCTTGTGGTTCCAGGACCCGTTCATCAACTTCTATCAGCCGACGTTCACGTATAACTCCGCGATGTTCAACGCCGGCTCGTGGATTGCCTACGTCCCGGGCTGGCAGTCGATCGCGGCGGGGACACCGGGTCACATGTTCCAGGAACCGTTGTTCTTTATCCTGCCGGCCTACCTGTACATGCTCTTTCCGATCGCGCTGGCGTGCACATGGGTGATGCGTCGGACGAAAGAGCGCTTCCCGAATATCGGTGTGCTGGGCCTCATCTCGGTCTCAATGGTGTTCGGCTTCGTACTCGACCTCGTCTGTGAAGGCGCCTGGGTGCACTTAGGTTTTTACAACTACTGGGCGACGGTGCCTCAACTAACGGTGTTCTCCGGCCACTGGTACCAGTTCCCGCTTTATGAATCGTTGCTCACGGCGGCCTGGTGGACCGGTTTCGCCTGCCTCCGGTACTTCAAAGATGACAAGGGCAACACCGTCGTTGAACGAGGCGTCGATGAGATCCGGGCAAGTGCTGGGATCAAGACCCTGTTGCGGTTCCTGGCGATCTTGGGTGCCGGCAGCACGATCTACATGGTCACCTACAACATTCCCTATCAGGTGTTCAACCTGCAGGCGCACTCGTGGCCTCGCGAGGTGCAGGAGCGCTCGTATTTCACCAACGGGATATGCGGACCAGACACCGATCAGGCCTGCCCGTCGAAGGACTTGCCACTCTCGCGTCGTGACGCGGTGCATTTCGACCCGCATGGGAAGGTCGTGGTGCCACCGGGCATCCCCGCCCCCGCGTCGGACACCGCTACGCAGTTCTCCACTGGTGGCGGAAAGTGACTGCCGAAGGCTTCGTCTCGGTCGGTGCCGTCAAAGATGTTGTGCGGCCCAGGGATCTAGGCGCTGGTCAGCTCGGGAAGCCGGCGATCAACAGAAGCATGCAGATGGCATGCGTCTGGGCAGGACCGGTCATGGTGGTGGGATGGGTGGCCAGCTTCGTTCTGCTCGCACGCTTCATTCCGCCGCCGGCTCCCGGCAACTCCCCCGAACAGGTCGTCGACATGTATCAGCACCACACGGACTTGATTCGGCTGGGATTG
>NZ_LZKE01000155.1:0-43267 GCF_001672675.1 Mycobacterium sp. E2327 | reverse complement strand
CTGGACGAGCTTTCCAACGATCTTTCCGGCGACGAACTGGTGGGAATCGTCGACGAGCTGTTCCGGCAGTTCGATTCGGCCGCGGAAACCCTTGGCGTCGAACGGATCCGCACCTTCCACAACGGCTACCTCGCCACCTGCGGGGTGATCACGCCACGATTGGACAGCATTCACCGAACCGTTGACTTCGCCGTCGAGATGCGCCGCATCATCGAGCGGTTCAACAGCCAGACCGGCCACGACCTGGGCCTTCGGGTCGGCATCAACACCGGAAACGTCATCAGCGGGCTGGTGGGCCGATCGAGCCTCGTCTACGACATGTGGGGCGCCGCGGTGAGCCTCGCCTCCCAAATGCACAGGGGCGCACCGCAGCCCGGCATCTACGTCAGCACCCCGGTGTACGAGGCGATGCGCGACGTGCGGCAGTTCACGCCCGCGGGCACGATTTCGGTGGGCGGCACCGAGCAGGCGATGTACCGGTTGGCGGAGCGATGATGAACGCCTGGAACTCCTCATGGTTCTACTGGGCGATCGGCATCTCGATCGGGTTCCCGATCGGTCTGATCTTCCTTACTGAGGTGCACCACGCGCTGGTCCGCCGGAACAGCCGCGTCGCCAGGCAGGTTGGCCTGCTGCGCAACTACCTGCTGCCGCTCGTCGCCCTCTTGCTGCTGCTCGTCAAGGCGTCGCAGATTCCCGCCGGCGAGGTCCCGGTGCGGCTCCTCACCACGGTATTCGGCTTCCTGGTGCTGGTGCTGATGCTGTCCGGGCTCAACGCCACCGTGTTCGAAGGCGCGCCGGAGGAGAGCTGGCGGGCGCGGATGCCCGCCATCTTTCTCGACGTCGCGCGTTTCGCGCTGATCGGCGTCGGGCTGGTTCTGATCCTGTCGTACATCTGGGGCGTCCGGGTCGGCGGCCTCTTTACCGCGCTGGGTGTCACATCGGTCGTCATCGGCCTGATGCTGCAGAACTCCGTCGGCCAGATCGTTTCGGGCCTGTTCATGCTCTTCGAGCAGCCGTTCCGGATCAACGATTGGCTGGACACCGGCACGGCGAAGGGACGCGTCGTCGAGGTGAACTGGCGGGCCGTCCACATCGACACCGGCAGCGGAATGCGCGTCACGCCCAACTCGGTGCTGGCCACCACGGCGTTCACCAACCTGAGCCGGCCGGCGGGCACCCACAAACTGGCCATGACGACCACGTTTTCGTCCGCCGACCCGCCCGACCGGGTCTGCGCCATGCTGACGCGCGTGGCCCTCGGGCTGCCGCAGCTGAAGGCCGACACGGTGCCCCGCTCGGTACCCGTCGGCGGCGGCGAATACCGCACCTCCATCGGGCTGACCTCGCCCGCGGACGACGGCGCCGCGAAAGCGACCTTTCTGCGCTGGGTCTGGTACGCCGCACGGCGTGAAGACCTGCACCTGGACAACAGCGACGACGACTACTCGACCCCCGAACGCGTGGAGAAGGCGCTGCGCACGGTGGTGGCGCCGGCGTTGCGGCTGAACGCCGACGAACAACGCTCGCTGCATTCGTGCGCGAAACTCGTCCGCTACGGTGCGGACGAAACCGTCGAATACGCCGGTCAGATTCCGGGCGGGATGACGTTTTTGGTCGAGGGCCGCGTGCAGCTGACCGCGATGGCCGACGACGGGTCGATCGTCCCGATCAGCACGCTGCTCGAGGGCTCGTTTTTGGGTCTGACCGCGCTGACCCGGCAGCCGAACATGGCGAGCGCGTATGCGCTCGACGAAGTGACCGCGCTGGAGATCGACCGCGAACACATCGAGCACCTGGTGATGCGTGAACCGTTGCTGCTACAGAACTTCGGCCACATCCTCGAAGAGCGGCAAAGCAAAGTGCGCCAGGCGCGGCGCGGCGAGCGGGTCGCGTGAGCCGCCCGCTCTGACCTGGCCCGCTAAGGACCGTTACCCTGGATAAATGAGTCTGCAAGCTCCGACGCGCCCCGACTTGCGCCGGGAGGTCCACGACGCCGCGCGCCGCGCCCGGGTCGCCGCCCGCGCGCTGGCGTTGTTGCCGACCGTCGCCAAGGACGCGGCGCTGCAGTCGGCCGCCGACGCGATAGGCGCCCACACCGAGCGGATCCTGGCGGCCAACGCCGAAGACCTCGACGCCGCCCGGGCCGCCGGGACGCCGGCCGCGATGCTCGACCGGTTGGCCCTGGACCGCAAGCGCGTCGACGGAATCGCCGCCGGCCTGCGCCAGGTCGCCGGGTTGCCCGACCCCGTCGGCGAGGTGCTGCGGGGCTACACCCTGCCCAACGGGCTGCACCTGCGCCAGCAGCGGGTCCCGCTCGGGGTGGTCGGCATGATCTACGAGGGCCGGCCGAACGTCACGGTCGACGCGTTCGGGTTGGCGCTCAAGTCGGGCAACGCGGTGCTGCTGCGCGGCAGCTCGTCGGCGGCGAAGTCCAACCAGGCCCTCGTCGACGTGCTGCGCGGATCGCTGGTCAGCGAGGACCTGCCCGCCGACGCGGTCCAGCTGCTCTCGGCCGCCGATCGATCCACGGTGACCCACCTGATCCAGGCGCGCGGACTGGTCGACGTGGTCATCCCGCGCGGCGGGGCGAGCCTGATCGACGCGGTGGTGCGCGACGCCCGGGTGCCCACCATCGAGACCGGTGTCGGCAACTGCCACGTGTACGTGCACGAGTCCGCCGACCTCGACGTGGCCGAACGGATCCTGCTGAACTCCAAGACCCGTCGGCCCAGCGTCTGCAACGCCGCCGAGACGCTGCTGGTCGACGCCGCGATCGCGGGGACGGCCATGCCCAGGCTGGTCGGCGCCCTGCAGGACGCGGGGGTGACGGTTCACCTGGACGCGGGTGAGGACGACCTGCGCCGCGAGTACCTGTCGATGGACATCGCGGTGGCCGTCGTCGACGGCGTCGACGCCGCGATCGCCCACATCAACGAATACGGCACCGGGCACACCGAGGCCATCGTGACGACGAATATGGCTGCGGCTCAACGGTTCAGCGACGGAGTCGACGCGGCCGCGGTGATGGTCAACGCTTCGACGGCCTTCACCGACGGCGAGCAGTTCGGGTTTGGCGCGGAGATCGGCATCTCCACGCAGAAGCTGCATGCGCGCGGCCCGATGGGGTTGCCGGAACTGACCTCGACCAAGTGGATCGCGTGGGGAGACGGGCAGACCCGCCCGGCCTGACGTCCAAAGCCTTAGGAGACCTGACATCGTGAGTGTGCCCGCCCGGCCGGCGCCGCTGTTCGCCGATATCGACGACGTCTCGCGGCGGTTGGCCGAGACCGGCTACCTACCCGACACCGCCACCGCGACGGCCGTATTCCTGGCCGACCGGCTCGGTAAGCCCCTGCTGGTGGAGGGTCCCGCCGGAGTCGGCAAGACCGAGCTGGCCCGCGCGGTCGCCCAGGCCACCGGCTCGGGCCTGGTGCGCCTGCAGTGCTACGAGGGCGTCGACGAGGCCCGCGCGCTCTACGAGTGGAACCACGCCAAGCAAATCCTGCGCATCCAGGCCGGCTCCGGGGACTGGGACCAGACCAAGGACGACGTGTTCAGCGAGGAGTTCTTGCTGTCGCGGCCGCTGCTGACCGCCATCCGGCGCAGCGAGCCGACGGTGCTGCTGATCGACGAGACGGACAAGGCCGACATCGAGATCGAGGGCCTGCTGCTCGAGGTGCTCTCCGACTTCGCCGTGACGGTGCCCGAACTGGGCACGATCGTCGCGGAGCGGGCGCCGTTCGTGGTGCTGACCTCCAACGCCACCCGCGAACTGTCCGAGGCGCTCAAGCGGCGCTGCCTGTTCCTGCACATCGACTTCCCGAGCCCGGACCTGGAGCGGCGCATCCTGTTGTCCCGGGTTCCCGACCTGCCGGCGCACCTGGCCGAGGAATTGGTGCGCATCATCGGGGTGCTGCGCGGAATGCAGCTGAAGAAGGTGCCGTCCATCGCCGAGACCATCGACTGGGGCCGCACGCTGCTTGCGTTGGGCCTGGACACCATCGACGACGCGGTGGTCGCCGCCACGCTCGGCGTGGTGCTCAAGCATCAATCCGACCAGCAACGCGCCGCGGGAGAACTGAGGCTCAACTGATGGCCGCCCGCCGCATCCGCCCCAGCCGCCCGCTCGCCCCGCACGGACTGCCGGGCCACCTGGTCGGTTTCGTGGAAGCGCTTCGCGCGCAAGGCATTTCGGTGGGTCCGTCGGAGACGGTGGACGCCGGGCGAGTGATGGCCACCCTCGGCCTGGCCGATCGTGAGGTGTTGCGGGAGGGGATCGCCTGCGCCGTGCTGCGCCGTCCCGACCACCGCGAAACCTACGACGCCATGTTCGACCTGTGGTTCCCCGCCGCGCTGGGCGCCCGCGCGGTGGTCACCGAGGAGGAGGCCGGCGAGGCCAAGGACGGCGCCCTGCCGCCCGACGACGTCGAGGCGATGCGCCAGATGCTGCTGGACCTGCTCACCGAAAACCCCGAACTGGCCGACATGGACGAGCGTCTCGTCGCGATGATCGCCCGGATCGTGGAGGCCTACGGCAAATACAGTTCCAGCCGCGGCCCGTCGTTCTCGTCGTATCAGGCGCTCAAGGCGATGGCGCTGGACGAATTGGAGGGCAAGCTGCTGGCGGGGCTGCTCGCGCCGTACGGCGACGAGCCCACGCCCACCCAGGAGCAGATCGCCAAAGCGCTGGCGGCCCAGCGGATCACGCAGCTGCGCAAGATGGTCGACGCCGAGACCAAGCGGCGCACCGCCGAGCAGTTGGGTCGCGACCACGTCCAGATGTACGGCATCCCACAGCTTTCGGAGAACGTCGAGTTCCTGCGCGCCTCCGGCGAGCAGCTGCGCCAGATGCAACGGGTGGTGGCGCCGCTGGCCCGCACCCTGGCGACCCGGTTGGCCGCGCGCCGGCGGCGCTCCCGCGCCGGGACCATCGACCTGCGTAAGACGCTGCGCAAGTCCATGTCCACCGGCGGGGTGCCCATCGACGTGGTGCTGGCCAAGCCCCGCCCGGCCCGGCCGGAACTGGTTGTGCTGTGCGATGTCTCGGGCTCGGTCGCCGGGTTCAGCCACTTCACGCTGCTGCTGGTGCATGCCCTGCGGCAGCAGTTTTCCCGGGTTCGGGTCTTTGCGTTCATCGACACGACCGACGAGGTGACCCACATGTTCGGCCCGGAAGCCGACCTGGCCGTGGCGATTCAGCGGATCACCCGTGAGGCCGGCGTGTACAGCCGCGACGGGCACTCCGACTACGGCAACGCGTTCGTCTCGTTCCTGCAGGCGCACCCGAACGCGCTGTCGCCGCGCAGCTCGCTGCTGGTGCTCGGCGACGGGCGCACCAACTACCGCGACCCGGCCATCGACGTGCTCGTCGACATGGTGACCGCCAGCCGCCATGCGCACTGGCTCAACCCCGAACCCAAGCACCTGTGGGGCAGCGGCGACTCGGCGGTGCCGCGCTACCAAGAGGTCATCACGATGCACGAATGCCGGTCCGCCAAGCAGTTGGCGGCGGTGATCGACCAGCTGCTGCCGGTGTGACGTCGCGGATCCACTGGCCTCCCCGAAGGCCTGCTCAGTGCCTTCGGCGTTAACAATTTGTGGCGAGCGCGTTAGGCAGGTTTCAGCACAGCGGATATTGGTCACCACTTAACCGCGTTGCTCGATGATTAGTTGGTGATCTCGGCGGGGGATGATCGATGTCGTTCGTAAGCGTGGTCCCGGCCAGTGCCTCTGAGGCTGCCAGGACTCTGGCGGGTATTGGCTCGGAGCTTGACGCGGCCAGAAATTCGGCGGCGCTGCCCACGACTGGCGTCGTGGCTGCGGCTCAGGACGAGGTATCCATCGCGGTCGCGCGGGTGTTCGGCGACTTCGGTCAGGAATTTCAGGCTCTCAGCGCCGAGGCGCAGGCGTTTCATGAGCAGTTCGTCGGCAAGTTAGCCGGCGGTTTGGGTCAGTATCTGAGCGCCGAGGCCGCCAACGTCCAGCAGACCTTGCTCGGTGCTGGGAAGGTCCCGGCCCAGGCGTTGCTGGGGAATCCGTTGAGCGGGATCGGAACCATGCCGTTCAGCGCTACCGTCTTCGATTACCCGACTCCGTTCGGTCCCATATTGCTGACGGTGGACGGAGAGGCGTCGTTACTGGGAACGGTCACCGTGACCGGGGGAACGCTGCAGGTGCCCACCCCGCTTGCGCTCGGCCTTGACGCGTTGGGTCCCGAGGCCAACGTGCTACTCACGCTCGGAAATGGCGGTGCGGCGTTCGCCAACGCAGTGCAAACCGGGAATCCAGTCGCCGCCGCCCAAGTGCTCCTCGAAACTCCCACTAATGCCGCGAGCAGTTTCTTCTTTGGCCAACAGACCATCTCGGCGTCGTATCCGGTGCCTCCGGGCACGCAATACACGTCGGCGGAAATCAGCGTTCCCGTCGGAGGGCTTCTCGCCCCTCTTCAGCCGGTTACGCTCACGCTGTCCTCCTCCGACGGCACGGTGACGTCAATTCCGCTGGGTGGTACGGAATTCGGTGGCCTTATTTCCGCTGTCGAGGGTTCTCTCACCGGCGCCTAGTCGTCTTGTGGTGGTCGGACGACACCGCGCCCGCGTCGCCGCGGAGATTTGCGTGGCGCCCGGCGCCCAGAGCGATGTGGCGTCGGTTACCACTGAAGGGCCGGGCCAGGCCGCCTAGCTGGGGAATCGGTGCCGCCCCTGAGCTCAAGTAAGCTGGCAAATCGTGCAAAAGCAGCTTCGCCGGCTCGGGGTGATGGGTGGGACGTTCGACCCCATCCATTACGGCCACCTGGTGGCCGCCAGCGAGGTCGCCGACCTGTTCGACCTGGACCAGGTGGTCTTCGTGCCCAGCGGCCAGCCCTGGCAGAAGAGCCGGCACGTCTCGGCCGCCGAGGACCGTTATCTGATGACGGTGATCGCCACGGCGTCCAACCCGCGGTTTTCGGTGAGCCGGGTCGACATCGACCGCGCCGGGCCCACCTACACCCGGGACACGCTCGCTGACCTGCACGCGCTCAACCCCGAATCGCAGCTGTACTTCATCACCGGCGCGGACGCGCTCGAGTCGATCCTGTCGTGGCAGGGCTGGGAGGAGCTGTTCGGGTTGGCGCGCTTCATCGGCGTCAGCCGTCCCGGATATGAGCTGCGCCGCGAACACGTCACCGGCGTCCTCGGCGAGCTGACCGAGGACGCGCTGACCCTCGTGGAGATTCCGGCGCTGGCGATCTCGTCGACCGACTGCCGCCGGCGCGCCGAGGAGGGCCGCCCGCTGTGGTACCTGATGCCCGACGGTGTCGTGCAATACGTGTCGAAGCGTCGCCTGTACCGAACGGCCGAACCCAATACGCGCCCAACGACATTCGCGGCGGGAAACAACACGTGACCGCCACCCAGGAAGCCATCGACATGGCCACCGTGGCGGCCGGCGCGGCCGCCTCGAAACTGGCCAACGACGTGCTCGTCATCGACGTCTCGAGCCAGCTGGTGATCACGGACTGCTTCGTCATCGCCTCGGCGTCCAACGAGCGGCAGGTCAACGCCATCGTCGACGAGGTCGAGGAGAAGATGCGCAAGGCGGGCTACCGCCCGGCGCGGCGCGAGGGCGCCCGGGAGGGCCGCTGGACGCTGCTGGACTACCGCGACATCGTCGTGCACATCCAGCACCAGGACGACCGCAACTTCTACGCGCTGGACCGGCTGTGGGGCGACTGCCCGGTGATCTCGGTCGACCTCGACGACCCGGAAGGTCCTGCAGACTCGGCGAGCGCGCGATGAGGATCCGGCGCCTGGTGATGCTCCGGCACGGCCAAACCGACTTCAACGCCGGCAGCCGGATGCAGGGGCAGCTGGACTCCGCGCTCACCGAACTCGGTCGCGCCCAGGCGGTCGCCGCCGCCGAAGTGCTGGGCAAGCTGCCGCCGTTGCTGATCGTTTCGTCGGACCTGCATCGCGCCTACGACACCGCGGTCACGCTCGGGGAGCGGACCGGGTTGACGGTCCGGGTGGACCCCCGGTTGCGCGAGACCCATTTGGGCGACTGGCAGGGGCTGACGCACACCGAGGTCGACGCGCACGCCCCCGGCGCGCGGCTGGCCTGGCGCGACGACGCCAGGTGGGCGCCGCACGGCGGGGAAAGCAGGGTCGACGTGGCCGCGCGAAGCGTGCCGGTGGTCGCCGAGCTGGTGGCCGGCGAGCCGGAATGGGGTGACCCCGACGGGCCGGACCGACCGGTGGTGCTGGTGGCGCACGGGGGTCTGATCGCAGCCCTGTCCGCCGCGTTGCTCAAGCTGCCGGTCGACAACTGGCCGATGCTGGGCGGCATGGGCAACGCCAGTTGGGCTCAACTGAGTGGGCATGCCGGTGACTCGGATGTCGATTTCGGCAGCATCCGGTGGCGCCTGGATGTGTGGAACGCTTCTGCTCAGGTCGCCAACGATGTCCTCTGACGCGCGCGCGAGGCCCACCCTGTTGGTGTTCGCCGATTCCTTGTCCTATTACGGGCCCACCGGGGGACTGCCCGCGGACGACCCGCGCATCTGGCCGAATATCGTTGCCACCCAACTGGGTTGGGATGTGGAGCTGATCGGGCGCATCGGCTGGACTTGCCGCGATGTCTGGTGGGCGGCGACGCAGGACCCGCGGGCCTGGGCGGCGCTGCCCCGGGCGGGTGCGGTGATCTTCGCGACCGGCGGGATGGATTCGCTGCCCTCGGTGCTGCCGACCGCGGTGCGCGAGCTGATCCGCTACGTGCGGCCGCCGTGGCTGCGGCGCTGGGTCCGCGACGGCTACGCGTGGCTGCAGCCCCGGCTCTCGCCGGTGGCCCGACCGGCGTTGCCGCCGCACCTGAGCGCCGAATACCTCGAACAGACCCGCGGCGCAATCGATTTCAACCGCCCGGGCATTCCGATCGTGGCGTCGCTGCCGTCGGTGCACATCGCCGAGACGTACGGCAAGGCCCACCACGGCCGCGCGGGGACGGTGGCCGCGATCACGGAATGGGCGCAACAACACGACATTCCCCTGGTGGATCTCAAAGCCGCTGTGGCCGAACAGGTTATGAGTGGGCGCGGCAATCCCGACGGCATCCACTGGAATTTCGAAGCCCACCAGGCGGTCGCGGAGCTGATGCTCAAGGCACTGGCGGAAGCCGGCGTTGCCAACGAGAAGCCGCGCGGGTAGCGGCCATGGCCCGCGCCGGCGACGATGCAGAGCGAAGCGATGAGGAGGAGCGGCGCCCATGGCTGTCGTGGTGGTGACCGATGCGTCGTCGCGCCTGCCCGCCGATCTGCTCGAAAAGTGGGCCATCCGCGTGGTTCCGTTGCACATCCTGCTCGATGGCCGCGACCTACGCGACGGCGTGGACGACATCCCCGACGACATCTACCAGCAGCACGCGACCACCGCGGCGGCCACCCCGGCCGAACTGGCCAACGCCTATCAGCAGGCGCTGGCCGACAGCGACGGCGACGGCGTGGTCGCCGTGCATCTTTCCTCGGCGCTGTCCGGAACCTACGGCGCCGCCCAACGGACCGCGGCCGACCTCGACGCGAACGTGCGCGTCGTCGACTCGCGCTCGGCCGCAATGGGAACCGGGTTCGTGGCGCTGGCCGCCGCCCGCGCCGCGGCCGACGGCGGCGACCTGGGCGCCGTCGCGGGCGCAGCCACTTCGGCGGTGTCGCGCGGCCACGCGTTCGTGGTGGTGCACCGGCTGGACAACCTGCGTCGCAGCGGACGCATCGGCGGGGCCACGGCGTGGCTGGGGACCGCGCTGGCGCTCAAGCCGCTGCTGCGCATCGATGACGGCAAACTCGTTCTCGCCCAACGGGTGCGGACCGTGACCGCCGCGACCGCGGCGATGATCGACCGGGTTTGCGAGGTCGTCGGCGAGAACTCCGCGGCCCTGGCGGTGC
Organism: Mycobacterium sp. E2327; assembly: GCF_001672675.1. NCBI lineage: Bacteria > Bacillati > Actinomycetota > Actinomycetes > Mycobacteriales > Mycobacteriaceae > Mycobacterium > Mycobacterium sp. E2327. The sequence goes on along the minus strand of NZ_LZKE01000155.1, from coordinate 33,351 downwards.
AACATGTAACCAACCCGGAGGGCGCGAGCGAGGTGGCGGCCGAGCTGGCGCGGCGGCTGCCCGCCTGCGAGCCGGCGATCGTCAGCCCGTTGGGGCCGGTGCTCGGGCTGCACGTCGGCCCGGGGGCCGTCGCGGTGTGCCTTGACTTAGCTCCTGGCGCCTGACGCCACCGGTGCCGCCACGGCCGGGGGACGGCCGTAGTCGCCGCGCGGGTGCACGACGAGCGGCCACCAGAACCAGCGACCGAGCAGGGTGGCGATCGACGGCATCAGCAGCGTGCGCACGATCAGGGTGTCGAGCAGCAGGCCGATGCATACCGTGGACCCGAACTGCCCCAGCACCCGAAGCTCGCTGCCCAGCATCGCGGCCATGGTGAACGCGAACACCAGGCCCGCCGCGGTCACCACCCCGCCGGTGCCGGCCATCGAGCGGATGATCCCCGTCTTGAGCCCGTGGTGGATCTCCTCTTTGAACCGCGACACCAGTAGCAGGTTGTAGTCGGATCCGACCGCCAGCAGGATGATGACCGACAGCGCCATCACGATCCAGTGGATTCTGATGCCGAACAGGTCCTGCCAAATCAGCACCGACAGCCCGAATGATGCGGCGATCGAACTGGCCGCCGTGCCGACGATCACCAGAGCGGCAACCACGCTGCGGGTGAGCAGCAGCATGATCATGAAGATCAGCGTCAGGGCCGACACCACCGCGATCATCAGGTCGTACTTTTCGCCGTCGGCCATGTCCCGGAACGTCGCGGCGGTTCCGCCGAGATACACCTGGGCATCCGACAGCGAGGACTGTTTCAACGCCTCCTGCGCGGCGGTGCGTTCGGCGTCGACCCGTGCGATGCCCTCGGGACTCATCGGATCACCCTGATGGGTGATGAAGAACCGGGCCGACTTACCGTCGGGCGACAGGAACATGCGTAGGCCCGTCTGGAAATCGGGGTTGTCGAAGGCCTCCGGCGGGAGATAGAAGAAGTCGTCGTTCTTGGACTGATCGAAGCTCTGCCCCATCACGATGGCGGTGTTGCTCATCGCCTCCATCTGATCGATCATCGCCTTGAACGTCTGGTAGAGCGTCAGCGTGATGCCCCTGGTGTTCTTCAGGGTCGAGATCAGCACGGGGAATAGCGCATTCAGGTCGTGGGTGGCCTTGGCGGTGTGCGCGATATCGGCGGTGAGGTAGTGGAACTGCTCGGCGAGCTGGTCGAAGCCGTCGAACGTGTCGAAGAGGGACCGTATGCCGATGCACAACGGGATGTCGTAGCAGTGCCTCTCCCAGTAGAAGTAGCTACGTACCGGCCGGAAGGTGTCGTCGAAATCCGCGATGTGGTCGCGCAACTTGTCGGTGATCTGCGACGTCACCTCGGTGGTCTTCGCGCTGTCGTCGGCGGCATTGGCCAAATCCAGCGACACCTCGTACTGGCGTTGCGTGGTGTCGATCTGGGTCTGTAGATCGTCGGCCATCCGCAGGATGTCGGCAATGCGGTCCTTGAGGAAGCTCATGTTCTGCATCGTCGTCTGGCTCTGGATGCTGTTCTGGAACGGAATCGAGCTGTGCTGGATCGGGATTCCCAGCGGCCGGGTGATGTCCTGGACCATGGCGATGCCCTGCGTGCGCATCTCGTTCTTGGCCACCCGGTCCAACACCAGCATGTCGGCCGGGTTTCGCATGTCGTGGTCGGACTCGACCATCAACAGGTCGGGGTTCATTCGCGCCTCGGAGAAATGCCGGTTCGCGGCCTCTTGCCCTTGATTCGAGGGGGCTGACAACGGCAGGTAATGGCGGTCGTTGTAGCTCGTGTGGTAGCTCGGCAGTGCGATCATGCCGACCAGCACGACCGCGCCACTGACGGCCAAAATCGGTGCGGGCCAACGCACTACCGCGGTGCCCACCCGCCGCCACAGCCGACCGCGCTTGGCCTGCCTTTCGAAGAAGTGGAAGCGGCTGCCGACGAAGACCACGGCCGGCCCCAGGCTCAGTCCCGCCGCGACCACGACCAGCATGCCGATCGCCACGGGTGCGCCCATGGTGTTGAACCAGGGCAACCGCGAAAAGCTCAGGCAATAGGTCGCCCCGGCGATCGTCAGGCCCGAACCCAGGACGACGGGAGCGACGCCCTTGAATGTGGTGTAGTACGCGCTTTCTCGATCCTCACCGGCGGCGAGCGCTTCTTGGTAGCGGCCGACGAGGAAGATGCCGTAGTCGGTCCCGGCGGCGATCGCCAGCATGGTGAGGATGTTCGCAGCGAAGGTGGTGAGCCCGAATGCGTTGTGATACGCGAGAACCGCGACGACCCCCCGCGCACACGCCAGGGCGACAAAGGTCATGAACAGCTGGAGCAGCGTGGTGACGATGGACCGGTAGACCAGCAGCAACATGATCGCGATGGCGCCCAGCGTGAACAGGGTGATCTTGGCGAGGCTGGCGTTGCCGATGATGTGCATGTCGTCGGACAGCGCGGCGGGACCGGTGACGTAGGCCTTCACACCGGGTGGCGCCTTGTTCTCCTCGATTACCTTGCGGACCGCGTCCACGGACTCGTTGGCCTGCGTGGTGCCCTGATTACCGGCGAGGTTTATCTGCACATAGGCGGCCTTGGCGTCGGCGCTCTGCGCCCCGGCCGCGGTCAGCCGGTCTCCCCAGAAGTCCTGGATGTGCTGGATGTGCTTGGAATCCTGGCGCAGTTGGCGAATGACGTTGTCGTAGTAGTGGTGCGCGTCGGGGCCGAGGGGTTGTTGGCCTTCCAGCACGATCATGACGGTGCTATTGGAGTCGAATTCGCGGAAGTTGTGGCCCATCCGCATCATGGCCTTCATCGACGGCGCGTCCAGCGGGGCCATCGGCGCCGAATGCGCCTCGCCGACTTTTTCCAGCGTGGGGACGATGACGTTCACCAACACGGTGATGGCCACCCAGCCCAAAATGATTGGTATCGCGAAGATTCGGATCGCGTGGGGCAGATACGGACGATGGCCGCGGTCCGCCATGCTGGGCCGCTGGGTGGTGATCGGACCGGTGTCCGCCGTGCTGGCGTCGCGCTCCGACCTGTCGATGTCGGTCATGCGGACTTCACCAGGCAGAAGGTCTGGGCGTTATGGCCGTCGGAGTTCTGGCTGTCGCGGACCACGCCGTCCACGCTGATCTTGCAGCTGATTCGGCTGCCGTCGCTTTGCGCCATGATGTTGGCGCTCACCGAGGGAAGCGTGGTGGAGATGGTGGTCGACCAGGGCAGTGGCGCGTTGTTGATCTGGTGGGTGTTGGCGTTCTCGTCCCAGTAGTTGATGTTCGCGGTGGATCCGGGCGGCCCGGAGATGTCGTAGACGACGACCTTCGGATTGAACTGCACGATCTCGATCCCCTTGCCCGCATTCGCGTTGAGGTCCTGGGACCCGAAAATTTTGTGTAGCCGCGAGACCACCAAGGCCGAGACGGCGAGCACGACCACCAACACCAGAGGAATCCACGCTCGCCTGAGCGCCCGGGTTAGGGCCTTCATCTTGACCGCCTTCCGCTCGCCCCTTGCGGATCACCGCCGTCGCCGACAACACCCGTTGCCGATACATTGCTCAGCTAAGCATCGTAGACCTAGTGCACGGAACCGTTCCTCTGGGTCCGCGCTTGCGGGGCGGCCGACGCTGGGTTAGTGCGTCACCCGGCCGGTGACCGGCGGTAGATCGGCAAGCGTGACGATCCCGGGCCTGGCTGCGACGACGGCCGGGACGGCATTGGTGACCGGCATCGCGGTGTAGATCATTCCCAGTCCCATGAAGCCGGGTTCCGTCCAATCCTTCGGCGGCAGGCAGTGCAGCACGGTGCGCATGTTGGGTAGGCCGAACACCTGGATGACGTGGCCGTGCTCGAGCGGTTTGGGCGGGACCACATGGCTGCCCATGGTCCAGTTGAATCCGACGCTGACCACGTTGCGGTCGCCCTCCCAGCCGCGGTGGTAGCCGTAGACGCTGCCTACCGTTCCCTCGGGGATTTTCATGAAGCCCAGATCGGAGTCGGCAGTGGCCGCGGTGAACGTGACGTCGAACGTCATTTTGTCCAGTTTGGCGCCGATCGCGTCGGCCATCATCGCGGCCGATTCCGCGAAGACCTCGCTTTCCCGGCGGACGCTCTCCGCCAGTCCCGGCGTGTCGGGGTCTTGCGAGAACCCCATCGCCGTTTGCGTTTCCGCCGACTCATACGTCGAGCAGTCCACCGACTCGGTGATGCGGATCTCGTCGACGCGCTCGCACGATGCGGACAGCACCATCCCGACCATGTTCGTCATCCCGGGGTGCGCTCCGCTGCCGAAGATCGTCGCACCGCCCCGTTCGCAAGCGTCCTGGATGCGCTTGCGGTCCTGGGGTGTCTGCTTGCCGCCGGTGATCCAGGCGGCGCTGGTGCACACGTTGACGCCCGACTCCAGCAGCCGCACCAGTTCGTCGACGTTCGGCCACAAGGGGTTGTAGCAGCACGCGTCGGGTCGCAGCGCCAGCAGCGCATCGATGTCGTTAGTGGCCTTGATCCCGGTCGGCTCCGGCCACCCGGACAGCTCGGCGGCGTCCACCCCGACTTTTTCGGCTCCGTGGGCGTACACCCCGACCAGTTCCATGTCCGGGCGGCCGATGATGGCGTGCAGCGACCGCCGCCCGATGTTGCCGGTCGTCCACTGGATCACGCGATAGGGACGGTCTGCGCTGGTCGGGCTCATTGAGGGCTCCTTTGCCGGTGCGATTGGACCCATTATGAGTGAACCCGGCCCGCGAGAATGCGGGCCGGTCGTCCCGATCGACGGGAGGCCGGCCGAGTCCCCACGCGGGTTCGGCTTAGCCGTCCAACCGGGTGAATTGGTCGCGGCGGTACTGCTCGACGCACGCGGCGCGGCGGATCTTGCCGCTCGTCGTCGTGGGAATCGACCCCGGCGGCACCAGAACGAGGTCCCCGACATTCACGCCGTGCGCGTTGGATATCGCGGAGGTGACGTCGCGCTTGATGCAGGTGAGCCAGTGCCCGATGTCCTGGGCGTCCTCGTGGGAATGGCCTCGCTTCTTGAGCTCGACGACGGCGACCAGCTCCTCGGTGCTGCTGACCGGAACCGAGATCGCCGCGACTCGGCCGCCCGTGATCTGCTGAACGGTCGCCTCGATGTCCTCGGGGTAGTGATTGCGCCCACGGATGATCAGCAGGTCCTTGATGCGGCCGACGATAAACAGGTCACCCTCGAAGATGAAACCCAGGTCCCCGGTCTTCAGCCAGGGGCCTTCGGGTGTGCCCGGTGACGGGTCGGCGAGGGTCGCGCCGAAGCAGCGCTGCTCCTGAAGCGGTTTGCCCCAGTAGCCGTCGGCGACATTGGGCCCGTGCACCCAGATCTCGCCCACCAGGCCCTGCGCGCACTCGCGGTTGGTGTTCGAGTCGACGATCCGCAGCGTGGGTGATTGCGGCACTTTGTATTTGACCAGCGCGGTGCCGGTCCCTTCCCCGCATCGCACCGCGCGGCCCGCGGACAGCTCGTCGATGTCGAAGGCGACCGCGCTCGACGACTCATGCCAGGTGCCCGCCGTGACGAAGACGGTCGCCTCCGCCAACCCATACGAGGGGCGCATCATGTGGTCGCGAAAGTTGAAGTGGGCGAACCGGTCAACGAAACGGTGCAGCGTGGCCGGCTCGACGCGCTCGGCACCGCTGATGATGCCCAGCACCCCGCCGAGGTCGAGCCCGGCCAGGTCGGCATCGGTCGTCTTGCGGGCGGCCAAATCGAAGGCGAAGTTGGGTGCCGCCGACCAGGCATGAGGATTCTCGGCCAATGCTCGCATCCATCTGGCCGGCCTCTCCAGGAACGCAACCGGACTGGTCAGCTCGCCGCGATAGCCACCCAGGATCGGCGCGCAGATTCCCAGCACCAAGCCCATGTCGTGGTAGAAGGGCAACCACGACACGATCGTGGTATCCGCGGGGGCTTTGACGTGGGAGTCCGCGAAGAAGCTGCGCATCAGCTGCTCGAAATTCACCTGGAGATTGCGGTGCGAGACGATTACTCCCGTCGGCGCCCGCGTCGAACCCGAGCTGTACTGCAGATAGGCGATGCTGGGCATGTCGGCTGCCCGAACGCTCGTTCCGCCCTCCGCGTCGAGATTGAGCGAATCCATCTCGATGATCTTGGGAACGGTGTCCAGGCGCGCCTCGTCGACGTATTTGACGATGTCTTCGGCGACCGACGACGTCGTGAGAACCACCGAGGGCGCCGTATCGGAAAGGACCGCACTCACCCGCTCATGGCTCGAGCCCTTGTGCGGCAACAGCAGCGGAACCGCGATCAGCCCGGCCTGCATGGCTCCGAGAAACGCCTCGACGTAGTCGAGGGATTGGGGGGCCAGGATCACCGCCCTGTCTCCGACCGACCCGTGCTGGCTGAGCTCGCGTGCCGCGTTCAGCGTCCGGCGGGACACCTGTGACCACGTGAGGCTGTGGGGAACTCCGGCCCAATCGTCGGTGTAGTCGGTGAACGTGTACGCCACGTCATCGGGCCGCAGGCTGGCACGTCCGTGCAGCATGGACAGGATTGTTGACTGAGCCATCGGGGTTACATCACGTCCGTAGTAGTTCGTCGACTCCGATGGAGTCAGTGGTCGGTTTGCAGTGCGCTGTGCGACAACACGGACATGGCGCCGGCGAGGATCTGGGAGAACGGGTCCGCGCCGCCGCCGAAGGTCGCCTGGTTGGCCGGCGCGGTGACCTCCGCCGGATCGAAGCCGTGCACCGGGTCCACCTGAACCGGGGCGGTCGACGGGTCGTCGTTTCGCGAGTAGCCCGCGTTCACCCGGGGGATCAAGATGGCGTCCAGTTTGTTCAGCGTGTCCTCCGGCATCCCGATGTATTTCAGCGGCATCACCAGCGGAAGGTGCTTCTCCGGCACCATGATCGTCGTGTCTTTCGCGCCCCGGGAGTTGATCGTGGTTCGGATGTTCTGCGGCGGCACCATGCTCCGGTTCGTGAAGGCCACCGCGGTGTGACCGGTGGCCAGACCCATCAGCGTGTTGGCGAAGGCGAACAAGTTGTCGGGCCGATCGGGGAAGTCCGCGATGGAGTCGTACGCGGCCACGAACCTGTCGGTGTCGTACTGGCTCTCGTAGGTCGGCGGCATGGTGTAGTCGAGCGCGGGAACGGTGCTGCCGACGGGGAACACGGCGGTCAGGAAACTCTGACCGAAGGCGTGATGCCCGATCGGGTCACCGAATGTGGCGAAGTTCAGCGTGTTTGGCGGCGGGGCGGTCGGGTCAGTCGCCAGCCGCGCCTGCGCGCCGTCGACCACGAACCCGCCCTCGGACAGGCCGATCGCCGTACCCGGGCGGCCGTTTTTGATCGCGGCAACAAGGTTGTCCACTCCCGTGTCGACCGACTCGCCGACGCTGGGGCCGTCCAGACCCAGACCCGGGATGATCTCGTCGCCGGCCTTGCCGATTCCGGGGAAGAGCCGCCCCAGCACGTGGCCCTGAACCTGCCCCGCCGGGTAGTCGATGATTTTGCGCTGCTGGCCGGGAAACCATTGGGCGCCCTCTTGGCGGATGTACTCGTCGTAGGGGATGCCGAGAACGTGAGCGCCGCCGAGGGCGTACGCCGTCTGGTCGCCCGGGGCCCCCGGTGTTGGCGGTCCGCCGATGGGCGTGTCGTCGGCCGATGCCGCCCCGACGCCGAAATACACTGTGGCGCCAACAGTTACCAGCGCGGTAGCTCTTGCGAGTGTTTTGTTCATCCCTGCCCCCGACCGCTCTGCTTGTCTAGTTTCACATACATGAGGTGTGCCTGCTAACCGGTTTGCGGCTCGGCGCGTCCGAGTTGCGACCGTCGCGGGAAGCGCCGCGCGTTCGGTAGCGACGGCCACCAGTTTGCCCGCCCCAACAGCGCCGCGATGGCCGGCACCGTGATGGTGCGCACCAGGAAGGTGTCCAGCAAAATCCCGACACCGATCACGAAACCGCCCTGAACCACGGTGCCGATGCTGGAGAACAGCAGGCCGGCCATCGAGGCCGCGAAGATCAGGCCTGCGGCGGTGATCACACCGCCCGTCGAGCTCAGCGTGCGGATGATGCCGTAGCGCACGCTGTTCGGGGACTCGTCACGCATTCGCGAGACGAGCAGCATGTTGTAGTCGGCGCCGACCGCGACCAGGACCACGAATGCCAGCGGGGGCACGCTCCAATGCAAGTGCTGGCCCAGCATGAACTGGAAGAACACCACGCCGATGCCCACCGCCGACAAGTACGAAACGACCACGGACGCAACCAGATAGAGCGGCGCGACAATCGCACGCAGCAGCGCGATCAGGGTCAGGAGCACGACGATGAGGGTCACCGCGATGATGAACCGGATGTCGTGCTGGTAGTAGTCGCGCGTGTCCTTCAGGCCGACGGTGTAGCCCGCCATCGAAATCTTGGCGTCCGCCAGGCTGGTGTTCGGTTGGGCACCCCGAGCGGTCGCGGTGATCGCGTTGACCTGATCCATGGCTTCGGTGCTGAACGGATTCAGCTTGGTCTGAACCAAATACCGCACCGAGTGGCCGTCCGGCGAGATGAAGACCTTGGCGGCCTCCTGGAACTCTTTGAGATGCAACAGCTGCGCCGGGATATTGAACCCGGCCATCGCCGGTTGCGCCGCATCGTGTTTGAGCGACAGCAAAAACGTTGCCGACTCACTCAGCCCGGCACCCAGCTTCTTGACCTGCTCGACGAGTTGGGCCACCGCGTCGGCCACCTGCCGGCTCCCACCCGCGAACCGGTCCGCGCCGTTTTGCAGGCTGTTCAGGTTGGACTGCAGGCCACCGGGCTGATCCATCCCCATGGTGCGCAGCACGTTGGTGAGCTTGCCGACCGCGGTGCGCAGGCGGTCCGTCGACGCCTTCAGGGTCTGTCTGTCCGGATAGGCCTGCAGCTGGTGGGACAGGTCGTTGATGGCGTCGAGGTCCGCTTGGTCGCGGGAGCCGACCAACTGCTCGAACGTCCCGCGGGTTGCGCTGCACGACGCATCGGCGTCGCAGACGGGGTTGCCCTGCAGCGCCGCCAGCACCGGGCCGATCCAGGCGAACATGTTCTTGGCGGCCGAGAAGTTCCAGCCCATGGTGTTGGTGAGCGAGTTGACGTGGTCGACGAGCTGGGCCGCGATGTCGACCTCTTTGACCAGCGTGTCGCCGCTGTACTGGTTCTTCGTCGAGGAAAGGGCGTTTTCCAGTTCCTGCACGCTGGCGGCGAGCTGGCTGACCTGGCCGCGCACGTCGCCGAGGCTGTCGGCCAGCGTGCCGGCGCCCTCGACCAGCCGGTTGAGATCGTTTGTGTGCTCGTTGATCAGGGTGGACCCGCCGGCCAGAAAGGAGCCGATGGCGCCCGCCTGATAGGTCGCTCGGAATTGCTCCGGCACATTTCCGGTGGGACGAGTGATGCCGCTGATCGCGGCGATGTTCGGCAGCTGGCTGACGCGGTCGGCCATCTGTTCCAAGTCCGCGAGGGCCTGCGGCGTGCGCAGGTCATGCGGCGATTGGATGAGGATGTACTCCGGAATCGACTGATTCACGGGGAAGTGGCGATCCAGTGCGGCGTACCCGATGGAGCTCGGGGCCGAAGGCCGCAGGGCTTTGCGGTCGTCGTAGTTGTAGCGCACCAGGCCGGCGCAACTGGCCAGGATGATCAACACCAACACGCTGGCGACCAGGTGCGCCTTCGGCCGGCGCACGATGCGGATGCCCGAACGCCGCCAGAACCGGGCGGTCAGCTCGCGCCGCGGCTTGACCCAGCCGCGGGGGCCGGCGAGCACCAGGATCGCCGGCAGCAAGGTCATCGCGGCCAGGAATGCCACGCCGATCCCGATGGCCGAGGACACCCCGACCGTTTCGAACACTCCCATCCGGGCGAAGCTGATGAGGAGGAAGGTGAGCCCCACGGTGGTGGCGGACGCGGTGATCACTTTCCCGATCGAGATCATCGCTCTCTTGACCGCCTGGTCGTAATCCTCGCCGGACCGCAGGTAGTCGTGATATCGGCTGGTCAGAAACACGGCGTAATCCGTTCCGGCACCGGCCATGATCGCGCTCAGGAACACGATGGACTGGTTCGAGACGCCCGAGCCGGTCAGCTGGGAGTAGCCCGCCACCAGCGCCTGCGCGATCACCAGCGACAACCCGATGGTGATCAGCGGCAGCAGCATGGTGACCGCGCTGCGGTACACCACCAGCAGGACGATCAGCACCAGGACGGAGATGGCCAGCTCGATCGGCAGCCGGTCCCGATTACCCGCGACCGTGAGGTCGGCGACGGTCGCCGCGGGGCCGGTGACGTTCACGGTGAGATGCGTCCCGGTTGGGGCCTGTTCCATGGTGCGTTTGACGACGTCGCTAATGCGGTTGAACGCGGCGTAGGACTGGGGAGTGCCCAACTCGCCCGCCACGCCGACCGGCAGCACCCAAGCCTTGTGGTCCTGGCTGGTCACGACCGAGCGCAGCGGTGGGGTGCTGATGAAATCCTGCAGCATCACGACGTCTCGGGGGTCCGCGCGCAGGGCGTCCACCAGTTTTCGGTAGCCGGCCTCGTCGGCGGGGCCGAGCCCCTTGTCGTCGGTCAGGACCACCAACAGGAGATCTTCCGAGGCCGATTCGTGAAACGCCTCGGTCATCTTTCGCGCGGTGACGTTCGACGGCGCATCGCTGGGCAGGATCGCGAGCGGATGCTTCTGGGCCATCTCGTTCAGGGAGGGGAGGGTCAGTGGCATGGCGACCGCAATCGCGACCCAGAGCCCGATCACCGCCCAGGGCCACCGCACCACAAAATCGGCTAGCCGTCGCATATTGGCCTCACCTCAAACCGCACTATTTCGCATTCCGAGACTATTTCCCATTCCGAGCCATCGAACTACTTCACGCTAGGCAACGCGTCCCCAATGGCCGCTGTCGGCGACCCGCGCGCACACGGACTTCATTGCTTCCATGTAGCGGGTGGCCGATTTCAGGGCGACGGGATTGTCGGGATACATGATCGCCATTGCCGTGCCCTCGCCGTACCGAAACACGTAAATGGTCAATTGATACGAATAACGACCGTCGGAATAAATTCCCAGATTGTTCGCATAACCCAGGTCGGCCGCGGCAAGGACGGCATTGAGCGGCGCGGCGCCGCCATGCAGGAAGTTCGACACCGGAAAATTCGGCTCCGGCCACTTCAACCACGGCGCCAATTCCAAGACGCGGTAATACGGCACCTTCGCCAAGTCCAGACCCGAATCGAAGGAGGCCTGCGCCGCCCACGCGGCCTCGGCGAACGAGGCCGCGGCTATTGGCACCGTGATCGGAACCAAGCCGGTGAACCAACCCTGCGTCATGAAATTGTCCGTGGTCCTGCGGGTGTCCCTGGGAGTGAGGCCGTAATAGGTGAGGGCCCCCGTGAACTCGTGCTCTACCAGGGCGAAGCAGGCGAACAGGCCGCCGATGAAGCGCGCACCGACGGCCGTGCAGGCCGACTCGAACCGCTCCGTCTGTTCCGGGTCCATCAGGAACTCGGATAGCAACTCACTGCCGCTCGGCTCCGACGGATCACCCAGCGGGAGCGGAAATTCGGGAAAGCCGCCGTTGTTGTTCTCCGCGAAGTCGACCCAGGCGCGGACCTGCGGCGACTCCAGCGTCAACGCCGACACGTACTGGCGCTCGCGCGCGCAGAAATCGTTGAAGCTGCCGGCCTCGGGAAGCGCAAGGGGTTCACCGCCGCCGCTCAGCGCCGCATACATGCCGCTGGCCTCCAGCATCGTCGTGCCGACCAACGTCGCGTCCCCGTGAACATGATCCATGGCGACAAAGAAAGTGAAATGACCTTCGTTTCGGACGATTCCGAAGGTGAAACAGCCCCACTCCAACGGATTCGGAATGGCCACCAGATGCGCCCGAATCTCCTCAACCGTCATTGTGCCGTGGTCGATCGGCGTGAATTCAATATCGGCGGGATCGCTGAGGCTGTGCCTGATGAACTCCCCATTTTCGGCAGGTTCGAACCAGCTGCGGAAGGTGTCATGCCGGCGCAGGTACGCGTTTACGGCGTGATTCATGGCGGCGATGTCGCACTGGCCGGGTACGTCGCAAGTGGCGATGATCTGCCGGGAGAAGTCAAGCCCGGCGGCCGTCCGCTCGTGGTAGTTGCGAAGGTGCTGGCCTTGCATGTAGCTGACCGGCACCGAACTCACCGGCGCTTGGCGGGCCTTCTCCAGGGACGCGGCCGTCGGATGCCACGAGATGACCGATCCCACGGTCGGCGTCCAGTCACCGAGTGAACCGATCCTGATTTTCCCGATGCGCAATATGTTCTCCCCGAGTTTCACGGCGGCACTTCGGCCCCGCCGGTAGCGAGACCCAAGATAGCCCCTCCGGCAGCCACCGTCCCCGACATGCACATATCCGCGCCCAACTGCTCATCGGGACGGCAGGCGCCGGTCATCGAAAGCACCGTGCATAGGGCACCGCCGAGCCTTGCCGACAGCCACAGATGATGACATCTGCGCGTCGCGGCGCCCGGAACCCGCCGGCGCTTGTAATACTGGTCGGCGTAGGCGATTCGGCTGCGGCAACCCGGGCCGGATGTGTAGATTCGCGATGACAGTCGCTGTAAGGCAGTACCCGGGGGGGTTCTGCCAGCTCTGGTCCTGGGTGTGTGCAGTGAGCGGCCTAGGACGTGGTTCGAAGTAGCCACGGCTCCGGCGCCGCAAGGGCCCGCGGGCATCAAATTTTCCGGTCGAAACGGGGAGGACAACCGCATGACATCCGTCGAGGACCCGATGGAGCGGGCGTCGGCTTCTGGGGGCTTCGCGATCGTCGGGTACGCGGCGCGTTTTCCGGGCGCGGCGGATGCGGACGAATTCTGGCGGGTGCTGGCCGAAGGCCGGGACGCGATATCGGAGGTGCCCGAGGACCGGTGGGATGTCGACGAGTTCTTCGATCCGGATCCCGACGTGCCCGGCAAGGTCGTCACCCGTCGGGCGGGCTTCGTCGATGACGTAACCGGGTTCGACGCTCCGTTCTTCGGCATGTCGGCGCGCGAGGTCAGGTTGCTGGACCCGCAGCATCGGCTGCTGCTGGAGACGGCGTGGCGGGCGGTGGAGCATTCCGGCACCGCGCCAACGGCTTTGGCGAATACCCAGACCGGGGTGTTCATGGGTCTGTCCACCCACGACTATCTCGGAATGATGTCCCACGACCTGACTTCCACAGAGATTGAGGCATATCTGGCGATCGGGACGTCGTCTGCTGCGGGAGCGGGCCGGATCAGTTATCGGTTGGGGCTGCAGGGTCCGTCGTTCACAGTCGACACGGCGTGCAGTTCGTCGCTGGTGGCCATCCATCAGGCATGCCAAGCGCTCCGCTTACGGGAGTGTGACCTCGCGCTGGCCGGCGGCGTTAACGTCCTACTCAGTCCGGCGACCATGATCACGTTCTCCAGCGCGCACATGCTCGCGCCCGACGGCAGGTGCAAGACCTTCGACGCGGCCGCGGACGGCTACGTGCGTGGCGAGGGTTGCGGCGTCATCGTCGTCAAGCGGCTCGAGGACGCGATCCGAGACGGTGACCGGATCAGGGCCGTGATCCGGGGCAGCGCGATCAACCAGGACGGTGCGTCGGGCGGCTTGACCGTGCCGAACGGCATTGCCCAGCAGAGGGTTATCGCCGAGGCGTGCAAGCGCGCCGGCATCGCACCCGGCGACGTCGGATACCTGGAGGCGCACGGGACCGGGACGTCGCTGGGCGATCCGATCGAGGCGCAGGCCGCGGGCGCGGTGTTCGGCGAGGGCCGCGACGCCGGCCGGCCGCTGTTGATCGGTTCGGTCAAGACGAACATCGGCCATCTGGAGGCCGCCGCGGGCATTGCGGGCGTGATCAAGGTCATCCTGTCGCTAGAGCACGAGTTGCTGCCGCAGCACCTGCATTTCCGCAACCCGTCGCCGCACATTCCGTGGGAGCGGCTGCCCGTTCAGGTCGTGCAGGAGGCCACCGCCTGGGAGCGCGACGGCCGGCCACGCATCGCGGGGGTCAGCTCGTTCGGCTTCGCCGGGACCAACGCGCACGTGATCATCGAGGAGGCGCCCGAAGAGGCGGGCCAGGTCGCGGCCGCGCCCCGTCCGGGCGACCAACGGTTCAGCGTGCTTCCCCTCTCGGCGCGCACGCCGGCCGCGCTGGTGCGGATCGCCGATCAATACCGCAGCTGGTTGAGCGCGCACCCGGAAGCATCGTTGACCGACGTCTGCTTCACCGCCGGGGTGGGGCGAGCGCACTTCGAGCACCGCGCCGCGTTGGTGGTCAACTCGAAGGAGTCCGCCGCCGAGCTGCTCGGTGCGCTCGCGGACGACCGCCCGGCGCCCGGCCTGCTGCGCGGGCTGTCGGACGACACGCCGAAGACCGCGTGGCTGTTCACCGGTCAGGGCAGCCAGTACCCGGGCATGGCCCGAGAGCTCTTCGACGCCGAGCCGGTGTTCGCCGAGACGGTGACCCGCTGCGCGGCCGTGGTTGCGGACGTTCTCGAAAAACCGCTGCTGGATGTGATTTTCGACATGGACGGCCCCGACAGCGAAGAGACGCTGCGGCAGACCTCCTACGCCCAGCCGGCCCTGTTCGCGGTGGAGATGGGCCTGGCCCGGCTGTGGCAGTCGTGGGGTTTCGAACCCGACGTGGTGCTGGGCCACAGCGTGGGTCAATACGCGGCGGCCTGCGTGGCGGGCGTGTTCAGCCTGGAGGACGGCGCGCTGCTGATGGCCGAGCGCGGCCGGCTGTTCGGCAGTCTGCCCGAGGGCGGTCGCATGGTCGCGGTGTTCGCCGCCGCCGAGCGGGTCGAGGCCCTCACCGACGAATTCCCGAGCCTGTCGGTTGCCGCCTACAACGGTGCCAACACCGTGCTTTCGGGGCCCGCGCAGGATCTGGACCAGGCGGTGGCCCGGCTGGCGGCCGATGGTGTGCGATGCGACTGGTTGGACACCAGCCACGCCTTCCACTCGTCGCTGCTGGATCCGATCCTCGATGACTTCGAGTCGTATGCGAATCGGTTCGATTTCAGTCCGCCGCAACGGATTTTGGTGTGCAACCGCACCGGCGCCGCGCTCGGCAGGAGCGTGAGACTCGACGGCTCCTACTGGCGTCGCCACGCGCGCCAACCGGTGGAATTCGCCAAGAGCGTGCGCACCCTCGCCGAGCTGAATTGCAAGGTGTTGCTCGAGATCGGCCCGCAACCGGTGCTCACCGCCGCGGCCCTGCGGGCCTGGCCCGACCCCGGCTCCGTGCCGCGGGCGATCGCCTCATTGCGTCGCGGCGCCGCCGACCACCGGCAGATCGGCGAAGCCCTCGCGGGCGCGTATGTCATGGGCCACCTGCCTGACTTCGCCGCCGTCACAGGACCGGCGCGCAAGCTCGACCTACCGACCTACCCGTTCCAGCATCGCGAGTACTGGTATCGCGACAATCGGCAGCGCCGGCAACAGAACGCCGCCGTCAGCAGCGAAACCGTCCGGCTGCTCGAGGACGGCCGGATCGAGGAACTCGCGGCGCTGCTCGACGGCACGAGCGGCGACCAGCAGACGGTCCATGTGCTGAGAAAGCTTGCCGCACAACACAACCAACAGCGCGACACCCGTTCCATCGCGGATGACCGCTACGAGGTTCGCTGGGAGATCTCCTCCGCCGAGCTCCCAAAGGTTCCGGATCCCGACGCCGGGCGATCGGTGTGGCTGCTCATCGGCAACGATTCCGAAGCGGTTCGGCCATTGGTCGACCTGCTGACCTCGCGTGGGCACCAACACCGGATCCTCGGGTTGCCGGTGTCCGACGCCGACGAGGAGCACCTCGCGGCCGCCTTGCGCGCCGCGGAGGCCGACGAATCGACGGTGCGTGTCCTGCACGTCGCGGCCCTCGATTCCGACACCGCACCGTCGGCGCGGTCGCTGCTGCGGATGCAACACCGAATCCTGGGCGGAACACGGCGGCTCTTCCGCGCCGCGGTGTCCGCCGAACTGCGCGCGCCCATCTGGGTGGTAACCCGTGGCGCGCAACGGGTCACCGACGCGGACACCGTGTCGCCGGATCAAAGCTGCCTCTGGGGATTCGGCCGCGCCGCCGCGCTGGAGCATCCGCAGGTGTGGGGCGGACTGGCCGACTTGCCGCCCGGCAGCGAAAACGACACGGACGAATGGTCGCGGCTGATCGACCGGCTGACGGCCGCACCGCGCGAGTCGGGTGTCAGGGAAGACCAAGTCGCGCTGCGTGATCAGGCCGTCTACGTCCCCCGCCTGGTTCGACGGGCCGGCTCGCCGTCCGCCGCACCGCTGGCGCTGCGCGGCGACGCAACCTATCTGGTGACCGGAGGGTTGGGTTCGATCGGACTGGAAATCGCCGGCTATTTGGCGGCGCACGGCGCCCGGCACCTGGTGTTGACCGGCCGGCGCGCGCCCAATGACGCCGCGCAACAGCGCATCGACGCCATCTACGAACAGCACGGTTGCGAAGTCCGGGTCATCGCGGCCGATGTCGCCGATGCGCACGACGTGGCGCGCCTGTTGGCCACCGTGCAGGCCGAACTGCCGCCGGTGGCGGGCATCGTCCACGCCGCCGGCGAGATCGGCACCACCCCGCTGCGCGCCCTGGACGACGACGAAGTCGACCGGGTGTTCGCCGGGAAGGTTTGGGGCGCTTGGAATTTGAGCGAAGCCGCCCTGGACACGTTCGGCCTGCAACTGGACTTCTTCGTGAGCACCTCGTCGATCGCCTCGGTGTGGGGCGGGTTCGGTCAGACCGCCTATGGCGCCGCCAACGCCTTCCTGGACGGGCAGGCCTGGCGGCTGCGCGAGCACGGCGTTCCCGCGATCAGCGTCAATTTCGGCCCCTGGTCGGCGGGCATGGCCGACGCGGATGCCCGTGCCCGACTGGATCGGCGTGGGGTCCGGACATTGGCCCCCACCGACGCGCTGGCGGGGATGGCCGAACTCATGGCGGCTGCTGCCGCGCACGGGGTGGCCAACGGCGTTGTGGCCCGGATCGACTGGGCCCGCTTCCTGCCGCTCTACCAGCAAGCGGGACGGCGGTCATTGCTTGCCGAGCTGGAGCGCGAGGTGCCGGATTCCGTTGCCGCGCTGCCCTTGTCGCGGCCGTCCGGGCCGACTCGACTGGTCGAGCAGCTCACCAACGCACCCGTGCAGCAGCGCAAGAAGCTTCTCGTCGATTACCTGCGCGAGGCGGTGGCGGAGGTGACGCGCGTCGACGCGTCGGAGATCCGCGAGGACGCCGGGTTCTTCGATCTCGGCATGGATTCGCTGATGGCGATCGAATTAAGGCAGCGCCTCGAGCAAGGAGTGGGCAAGGAGATACCGGCGACGCTGGCGATGGACCACCCACGCCTGGTGGACGTGGCGGACTATCTGCTCGCCGACGTTCTCGGGATCGGCGAGCAGACTCAGAGCAAGCCCCGACCGGCGGCGGCGGCGCCGACGCGCACGGACGAGCCCATCGCGATCGTCGCGGTGGCGTGCCGTTTTCCCGGCGCGCCGAATCCCGAAGCGTTCTGGGAGTTGTTGGCGGGCGGTGTCGATGCGATCCGGGAAATTCCGGAGGACCGTTTCGACATCGACGAGTTCTACGACCCGGACCCCGAGACTCCGGGCAAGATCTACAGCCGCTTCGGCGGATTCATCGACGAAATCGACGGGTTCGACCCGGAATTCTTCGGAATTTCCCCGCGCGAGGCCGTGTGGATCGATCCGCAGCAGCGGCTGATGCTGGAAACCGCGTGGGAGGGCCTGGAGCGGGCCGGCTACTCCCCGGGGGCCTTGCGCGGCAGCCGAAGCGGCATCTTCGTCGGGGTGGGCGCCAACGAGTACTCGCATCTGCTCTCGGCCGGCTCGGTCGAGAAGCTCGAGCCCCACTTCATCACCGGCAATGCGCTCAACGCCATTTCGGGCCGGGTCGCGTTCGCACTCGGACTCGAGGGACCGGCCGTCGCGGTCGACACCGCGTGCAGCTCGTCGCTGGTGGCCGTCCATCAGGCCTGCCAGGCATTGCACTCCGGTGACTGCGATTTGGCGTTGGCCGGTGGGGTGAACGTGTTGCTGAGTCCGGTGACCATCATCGCCGCGTCACGCGCCAGGATGTTGTCGCCCGTCGGGCGGTGCAAGACCTTCGACGCCTCCGCCGACGGCTATGTGCGCAGCGAAGGCTGCGGGATCCTGGTGCTCAAGAGGCTGAGCGACGCAGTGCGCGACGGTGACCGGGTCTGCGCGGTCATTCCCAGCAGCGCGGTCAATCAGGATGGCGCGTCGAGTGGTTTGACGGTGCCCAATGGTGGTGCGCAGCAACGGCTTATCAGCTCGGCGCTGGCCCGCGCCGGTCTCACCGGCGGGGATGTCGACTACCTGGAGGCGCATGGGACGGGAACCGCGCTGGGTGACCCGATCGAGGTGCAGGCGGCGGGGGCCGTCTTCGGTGCCGCCCGGGACGCAGACCGGCCCCTGCTGATCGGGTCGGTGAAGACCAACATCGGCCACCTCGAATCGGCATCGGGGGTCGCCGGTCTGATCAAGGTCGTGCTGTCGCTACAGCACGAAATGCTGCCGCAGAGCCTGCACTTCGAGACGCCGTCGCCGCACATCCCGTGGGATTCGCTGCCGGTGCGCGTCGTCGACACGGCGATTCCGTGGCAGGCCAACGGAAACCCGCGACGGGCGGGCGTCAGCTCCTTCGGCTTCACCGGCACCAACGCGCACGTGCTGATCGAGGAGGCGCCACCGCTCTCGGCGACCGCCGACGAATACTCGACCAGCGACGTCTTTCGCGACGACACCGCGGCGGCGGAGTCGGACGCTCAGGACGAACCGGTCGAGGTGCTGCCGCTGTCCGCGCGCTCACCGGAGGCGCTGGTGGCGTTGGTGCAGCGATACGGGGAATGGCTGAATGCCCACCCGAAGGTCGACATCGCCGACGTGTGCTTCACGGCCGGGGCCGGGCGTTCGCATTTCGAGCACCGGGCCGCGCTGGTCGTGGATTCGGTTCAGGGCGCCCGGGAGGCGCTGGCCGAGTTGGCCGAGAACCGGATGCGGCCGGGAGTCGTGCGCGGCGAGTGCACGGACCCGCCGACGACGGCGTGGTTGTTCACCGGGCAGGGCAGCCAGTACCCGGGGATGGCGCGCGAGTTGTTCGACGCGGAGCCGGTTTTCGCGGACACGGTGACCCGCTGCGCCGAAGCGGTCGACGGAATGCTGCCGCGCCCGTTGCTGGAGGTGCTGTTCGCGACGGACCGGGAAACGGCCGGTGAGGCCGGGAAGATGCTGCGGCACACCTCTTTTGCGCAGCCCGCGCTTTTCGCCGTCGAGATGGGTCTGGCCCGGCTGTGGCAGTCCTGGGGCATCGAGCCCGACGTGGTGCTGGGGCACAGCGTGGGCCAGTACGCGGCGGCGTGTGTGGCCGGGGTGTTCAGCCTCGAGGACGGGGCCCGGCTGATGGCCGAGCGCGGCCGGCTGTTCGGCAGCCTGCCCGACGGCGGGCGAATGGTGGCGGTCTTCGCCGACGCCAAGTACGTCGAGGAGATCGCCAACGACTTCCCCCTGGTGTCGGTTGCCGCCTACAACGGCCCGAACACGGTGCTCTCGGGACCCGGCGACGACCTGGAACAGGTCTTCGCCAGGTGCGGTGGCGACGGGATCCGGTGCAGCTGGCTGGAAACCAGCCACGCGTTCCACTCGGAGCTGCTGGAACCGGTCCTCGGTGAATTCGAGTCGTACGCGGCGCAGTTGGAGTTCGCCGTGCCGACGTTGCCGCTGGTGTGCAACCGCACCGGCGCCGTGCTGACGGCGGAAACCCCGCTGGACGCGCAGTATTGGCGGCGGCATTCGCGCCAGCCCGTGCAGTTCGCCGAAAGCGTGCGCACCGTGGCCGCGCTGGGCTGCTCGGTGTTGATGGAGATCGGTCCGCAACCGGTTTTGACCGGCGCCGCGGTGCAGGTCTGGCCGGAACACCTCGCCGCGCCGCGCGCGATCGTCTCGTTGCGCAAGGGCATCGGCGACCGGCGCCAGATCGCCGAGGCCGTGGCCGCGGCCTACGTCAGCGGCCACCGGCCCACGTTCGCCGCGCTACACCGTCAACCCCGCCGCAGGCTCGAACTGCCCACCTATCCGTTCCAGCGCCGGCACTTCTGGCCCAAGACCGCCGGGATCGCCGGCATCGACGGGCCGGGCGCCGGAGTTTCCGGAATCCTCGGCAGCGCAAAGGAGCTCGCCTCCGGCGACTCCGTCTACACGAGCCGGCTCTCCGTCAAGTCGCAGCCGTGGCTTTCCGATCACGTCATCTACGGCACTGTCGTCGTTCCGGGCGCGACGTATGCGGCCATGGCGCTGGCCGCCGTCGGGCCGCCGGCGCGGGTACAGGACGTGTTTTTCTACGAGCCGATCATTTTGCCCGAGAGGGCTTCTCGCGAGGTGCAGCTGACCCTGCACCCGCTGGAGGACGGAGGCGGCTGGAGCTTCCGCGTGCACAGCCGCCCCTACGGGGTCAGCGATGCCGAATGGTCGCTGAACGCCGACGGGACCCTGAACGCGGGACTCAGCCCTGTCGCTGATGCCGCTGATGCCGGCGCGGGAACCCTCGAATCCGAGGATTCGATCGACGCGGCGATCGAGCGGATGAACCGCATGCGCCCGCAGCAGCTGTTCGAGACTTTCGCCGACATGGAACTGGCCTGGGGGCCCAACTGGTCCGGTTCGCTGAAGTCGCTGTGGCTCGGTGAGGGCGAGGCGATCGGTGACATCACCGTCGGCGAGGAACTGGCCGAACATCTCGGAACCGAGCCGATGCATCCGGTGCTGATGGACCTGTGCACCGGCGTCGCGTTCCCGGCGTTCCCGGCGCTGCTGGCGGCCGAACAGGGAGTCTCCGACCTGTTCTTGCCGTTGCGATACGGGCAGGTCGAGCTGCGGGAGAAGATGCCGCGGCGGTTTTACTGCCGCGCGAAGTGGCACACCAGCGGCCTGGACAGCGAAACCCAGGTGTTCGATCTCGACTTCGTCGATCGCGACGGCCGCCGCCTCGGCGGGATTCGCGAGTTCACCGTCAAGCGCGCGCCCCGGGAGGCGTTGTTGCGCGGGCTGGGCGGCGACGCCACCCGGCTGCTGTACACCCTCGGCTGGCACGAGGTGCCGGCCCCGCCGTCGAGCGGTGACGCCGAGGGGCCCGGGCAGCTGAACGGCACCTGGCTGGTCGCCGGCTTCGATCAACTCGCGGCCGAGCTGCCGGGCTGCATCGCGTTTGATCCGGCCACCGATCCGGAACCCGTGGGGCAGCTGTTGGCGCAGGCCAAGGAGCGCGGCATGCCGTTCTCCGGGATCGTCTGGCGCAGCGCCGGACCGAGCGTGGGGGAGTCGGACGCGCGAGCCGCCGCGCGCCTCGAGGCCGGGATCGCCCAGTTGCTCAGTGTCGTGCACGCGGTACAGGCCGACGGGAAGCTCAAACTACCCAACGGGCTGTGGATCATCACCGAGCGCGCCGTCGCGACCGAGTCCGGCGAGCCGGTCGACCCGGTGCAGGCGTCGCTGTGGGGGCTCGGGCGCACCATCGTCAACGAGGAACCGGCCCTGCGCTGCAGGCTGGTCGATTGCGACGGGTCGGAGCAGGCCGTGCGCTCGCTGGCGGGTCTGCTCGGCGCATCGATCGAGGAGCCCGAACTCGCTGTGCGGCAAGGCAAGTTCCTGGCGTCCCGGTTGCTGCAGTGGTCGCGCAGCGGTCACCTCGCGTTGCCGCGGTCAACCGATTATGTCCTGGCGCCCACCGAGCGCGGCGCGATCGACAACCTGCGCCTGACTGAGGCGGAAGTGCCGCCGCCGGGCGACGGCTACGTCCAGGTCCGCGTGGAGGCCGCGGGGTTGAATTTCCGGGACGTGCTCAACGTGCTGGGCCTCTACCCGGGCGATCCGGGTCCGATCGGCGGCGACTTCGCCGGCGTGGTCACCCAATTGGGCGGCGGCGTCACCGGACTCGAGGTCGGCCAACGCGTTTTCGGCTTCATGCAGGGGGCGTTCGCCAGCCGGTTCAACGTGCCGGCCCAGCTGCTGGCGCCGACTCCGGACGGGCTGAGCGCGGTGGACGCGGCGACGATCCCCGCTGCGGCGCTGACGGCCCGGCTCGCGTTCGACTGGGCGCAGCTTCAGCCCGGTGACCGCGTGCTCATCCACGCCGCCAGCGGCGGTGTCGGTCTGGCCGCCATCCAGATGGCGCAGCAGCACGGCGCGATCGTGTTCGCCACCGCCAGCACGTACAAGCGCGCGACGCTGCGCAAGCTGGGTGTGGAACACGTCTACGACTCGCGCAGCACGGATTTCGCGGACCAGATCCTGGCCGACACCGGCGGCGCCGGCGTCGACGTGGTGCTCAACAGCCTGACCAACGAGGGTTTTGTCGAAGCGACCGTGCGGGCCACCGCGCAGAATGGCCGCTTCGCCGAGATCGCCAAGCGCGACATCTGGACCCCCGAGCAGATGGCGGCCGCCCGTCCCGACATCGCCTACGAGATCGTCGCGCTGGACACGGTCACGTTCCAGGAGCCCGAACGCATCCGTGGCCTGCTGGCGGAGGTGTCGGAGGGGCTGGCCGGCGGCGAGTGGGCGCCATTGCCCGCCGAGATCTACCCGCTGACCGAGGCGCGGACGGCGTTCCGCCGCATGCAGCAGGCCCGGCACATCGGCAAGATCGTGCTGCAAATGCCGAAACCGCTGCAGCCGCGCGGCGATCGGAGCTACCTGATCACCGGTGGACTCGGGGCGATCGGCCTGCACCTGGCGGCCTATCTGGCCCAGCTGGGCGCCGATGACATCGTGTTGACCAGCCGGCGCGCACCCGATGCGGACGCGCAACGGGCGATCGAGGAGATCATCGAGCGCTACCACTGCCGCGTGCACACCTTCGCGGCCGACGTCGGCGACGAGGCGCAAGTCGAAAAGCTGCTGGAGCGGATCCGGGCTGAGTTGCCGCCGCTGGCGGGGGTGGCCCATCTGGCGGGCGTGCTCGACGACGCGTTGCTATCCCAGCAGAGCCTCGAGCGTTTCCGGACAACGTTGGCGCCCAAGGCTTTCGGCGCCAGCTACTTGGACAGGTTGACGCGAGAAGACGATCTCGACTTCTTCATCGTGTCCTCCTCGGTGGCCAGCCTGCTCGGCTCACCCGGCCAGGCCAACTACTCGACCGCCAACGCGCTGCTCGACGGGCTGATGGCGCAGCGAAGGGCGCACGGCTTGCCGGCGACCGGCGTCAACCTTGGTCCCTGGGGCAAGGGCGGCATGGCGTCTTCGGAGGCCGCGCGCGCCAATCTCGGTGCGCAAGGCCTGATTCCGCTGGAACCCGCGGCCGCCCTCAACGCGCTCGCCGAGGCCGTCGCCAGCGGGACCGCGCAGGCGACGGTGATCAAGGCCAACTGGCAGCGCGCCGCCAAGCTGCTGGGCAGTACCCGCCCGCCGATTCTCGACCTGGTGTTGCCGAGTGCCGTCACGGAGCCGACCGGCGACAGCGAGTTGCTCCGGCAACTGCAGGAGATACCGGTGGCCCAGCGCGCCGGCTTCATCACCGAATTCCTGCAGCGCGAAGTGCAGGGCTTCCTGAGGCTCGCGCAACCGCCGGCCGCGACCAGCCGGTTCCTGGACCTGGGTACGGATTCGTTGATGGCGGTGGAATTGCGCAACCGGCTCTACAGCCAGTTCGGCGGGGCATTCACGATCAACGCCACCGCGGTATTCGACTATCCGACGATCGGCGGGCTCGCCGAGTACCTGGCAAGCCAGCTACCGGATGCGGAATCGGAGCCGGCCCCGGCCCCGCAGGAGGCGGAAGCGCCCGCGGAGGAGGCCGGATCGGCTGCGGCGGAGCCGAGCCCGGAACCCGTTGCGACGAGCCAGGAATCCGCTGCGGGTCCAGAGCCGAGTTGATACCCCGGCGCGTCAGTCGGCGATATCGAACCCGGTGATGACCTTGGTGGGGCGCACCCGCACCACCAGTTCGCCGGGGACGGCGTTGCGGCGGCCGAACTCGTCGGCGCGGTCGGCGCCCATGTAGCGCGCGCCGGTGCGCGTCGCGACGTCGAGCAGGTCCGGCTGATCCTCGCTCACCGACGCCAGGCCCTGCACCTGGACGAACGAATACGGCGGATACGGATCGTCGACACAGATCACGACCCGCGAATCCCTGGCCAGCGCACGGCCTTTCGAGGTGTCCCGGCCGGTGGTGAACGCCAGTTGGCCGTCATCGACTACAAACCAAACCGGCGCGACCAGCGGCCGCCCGTCGGCGGCGACGTAGCCGAACATTCCGGTGCGGGTGCCGGCCGACAGGAACTCAACGACCCGGTCGGAGAGTTCCGCGGATTCGGCCATGCGCTACAGCCGGGCGAGGTCGTAGTCGCCGAGATGGTCGATCAGGTTGTGCAGGTGGTCGCTCGAGGTGCCCAGCGTGTGTTCGATCGCGGTGAGCCGGGCCGCGTAGTGGCTGACGGGATATTCGGCGGTGACGCCGATTCCGCCGTGCATCTGGATCGATTCCTGTGCGATGTGGCGCCCCGACCGGCCGATCTGCACCTTGGCGCGCGACGCGATCAGCGGATCGAGGTTGCCGTCGGCGATCGACATCGCGGCGTAGAAGCTCATGCTGCGAGCCACTTCCAGCGACACATACATGTCGGCGGCCCGCTGGGTGAGTGCCTGGAACTTGTTGAGCGTGACGCCGAACTGCTTGCGGGTCTTGAGGTAGTCGGTGGTCAGGCGAAGCGCTTCCTCCATGGCCCCGACGGCTTCGGAGCACAACGCCGACTGGATCCGGATGATGGCGTTGCGGATGGCGAGCGAGGCATCCCCGCCTTCGCCAAGCGGTTCGGCGGCGGCGCCGTCGAGATCGACCTGGGCGCCGCGCTGTCCGTCGAAGGTCCGGTAAGGCTGCCGGGTGACCGAATCCGCGTCGACGAGGAACAGGCCGGTGCCGCCGTCGGGCAACGCGGCGCTGACCACCAACGCGTCTGCGCAGTCGCCGGCCAGCACGGGGTTCTTGCGTCCGCTCAACGTCCACGAATCACCTTGCCGCGCAGCGGCAGTGGTGACCGTGGCCGACGGCGCGCGGTGCCCCGGTTCCAGGTGGGCGAAGGCCAGCAGGTGTTGGCCGGCCGCGACCTCGTCGAGCTGTTGCTTCTGGGCGTCGCTGCCCAGCTCGGCGATTAGCGCACCCGGCGCGAGCGCGGCGTGCAGGACGGGTTCGGGGGCCAACCGGCGCCCGACCTCGGTGAGCACCACCATGATCTCGATCTGGCCGGCCTCGTCCGGCTCGAACCCGAGGCCGAGGATCCCGGTGTCGGCGAGCTGACTCCACACGTCGCGGCTCCAGCCGAGGTCGGACCCGATGACCTTGTTGCGGCTTTCCGGGTCGTACGTGCGCGAAAGCAGGTCGCGGGTGGTGTCGCGCAGCAGGGACTGCTCGTCGGTCAATTGAAAGTCCATGGCTGCCTCACAATCCGAGAATGGTGGACGCGATGATATTGCGCTGTACCTCGCTGCTGCCGCCGTAGATCGTCGTCTTGCGGTAGTTGAGGTAGTGCGGCGCGCTGTGTTGCGCCCACGAGGGTGATGAAATGTCTTCCCCGTCGGCCGGCAGCGCGTCCGGGCCGGCGACCTCGACCAGCAGCTCGGTCGCGACCTGCTGCAGTTGACTGCCGCGCAGCTTGAGCACCGACGACGCCGGGTTGGGCTGGCCGTCCGCGGAGTCCGACACCACCCGCGATTGCGTGAGTTCCAGTGCCAGGACCTCGTTTTCGGCCTCGGCGAGTCGGGCCGCGAACAGGGGATCGTTGAGCATCCCGGTTTCGGCGGCGTGTTTTTTCACCTCGGCGAGGCGCACTTTGGTGCGTCCCACGCCGGCGATGCCGGTGCGTTCGTTGCCGAGTAGGAACTTCGCGTACGTCCAGCCCTGATTCTCTTGTCCGACAAGCTGATCGGCGGGGACCCGGACGTCGGAGAAGAACAATTCGTTGATCTCCTGGCCGCCGTCGATCGTCTTGATCGGCCGCAGGGTGATGCCCGGCGTCTTCATGTCGAAGAGCAGAAACGAGATTCCGGCCTGCCGCTTGGGCGCCTGCGGGTCGGTGCGCACCAGGCAGAAGATCCAGTCCGCGTACTGGCCGAGCGTTGTCCAGGTCTTCTGGCCGTTGACGATGTAGTGGTCGCCGTCCCGGACCGCGGTGGTGCGCAGCGACGCCAGGTCGGAGCCGGCCTCGGGCTCGGAGAAGCCCTGGCACCACCAGATGTCGAGGCTGGCCGTCGGCGGCAGGAAGCGTTGTTTGATCTCCTCGGAACCGAATTCGGCGATCACCGGGCCGACCATCTTGGTGTTGAAGTTCAGCGGCTCGGGCACGCACGCCAGTTGCATTTCGTCGGCCCAGATCTGGTGCTGGGTGGGCGTCCAGTCCTTGCCGCCCCATTCGACGGGCCAACTCGGGACCGCCAGACCGTGCTCGTGCAGGATCTTGTGGCTGGTGACGATGTCTTCGCGGCGCACCGACGCCGCGCCCTCGCGTACCCGGTCCCGCAGCTCTTGGGGTATCTGGGTGGTGTAGAAGGTGCGAAGCTCGTCGCGGAACGCGGCTTCCTCCGGTGTGAGCGCCAGTTGCATGGCAGCCTCCTTTGTCGAGCGACCACCGGATGGTGAATCCTCAGCGTCTGACCGGCAGTCTCGTCCTGCAGGTTAGGCGCACAACGCCGTTGCACGTTAATCGGGGGGCGCGGGCGCCACTCAGTCACCGCTGGGCGTTCATCGCCGGCGGCGCCACCAGGCCAAGCCGATGATCGTGGCAGCGCCGAGGACGGCCGCTATCGCCAGGCGTGGCGCAGCGGACCGGATCCTATCGGCCTTGCCGGCGATCGCTTCGACGGTAGCGCCGAGTTGCTCGCGGGTCTGCTCGATGTCGGCCTGCAGTTCGTGGATGCTGGCGTCGGGCCCAACCGGTGGGGTTCCGGGACCCCGCGGCCGTTCAGCTCCGGTCATGGCGGGCGTCCTTCACTTTCTGGACGTCTTTTTTGATGTTGGCGACGGTGAAGGGTGCCGCCGGGGCGACGTCTTCGGCTTGGTGCTTACTGAGCAGCGCCGCCGCCCCGGCCGCGGCGAACAGCGCCGCGCCGACGATCAGGGCGGCTGCCCACACCGGCACTGCCAGCGACACCGCGGCAATACTCGCCGCGATCAGGCTGGCCAGGCCCGCTAACCCAAGTATTCCGGCCACGCCGAACAGTCCCGCGCCAATGCCCGCGCGTTTCGCCGATCGCTCGATTTCCTTCTGCGCCAACTGCATTTCGTCGCGAACTAGCCGTGACAGCTGCGACGAAAGCTGACTCATCAGCTCGCCGATCGACGCGTCCGGCGTCGGCTTTGCCTCCGGGTTCATAGGCGGCTGGCTACCCCCGCATGCGCACGCCAAACCCGGCATCGTCTTTTGCACAGCCTCAGATTCGTCCACATCCCGGTTCCGCGGCGAAGTCGCGCGCGGCCGTGGTGACGGTCGGCGCGCCTACGGTCGGCGCATGCGAACAGAACTGCCCGCCGAGCGGCTACAGCGACGCCTCGGCGCCGACCCCGACACCGATCCCGCCGACGCGCCGGACGAACAGTCCCCGGACTCGGGCGAATCAGAGGACCCGAACTCGCTGTTGCCGCGCTGGCTTCCCGACGCCGCCGATCGCCGAAGTTGGGTGGCGAAGATGCGCGCCGACCCGGGCCGCGCCGGGGCCATCGCGTTGGCGGTGGTGGCCGCCCTCGCGGTGCTGGTGACGGTGTTCACCCTGGTGCGCGACCGGCCGGCGCCCGTGATGTCGGCCAAGCTGCCGCCGGTGGAGAAGGCCGCGACCGCGAGCCCCAGGTCGTCGGCGAACCCGGGTGCCGAGCCGCCCGCTTCCGACCGGCCGGTGGTGGTCAGCGTGGTCGGGCTGGTGCACACCCCCGGGCTGGTCACCCTGGCGCCCGGCGCCCGTATCGCCGACGCCCTGCAGGCCGCCGGGGGACCGGTGAACGGCGCCGACACCATCGGGTTGAACATGGCCCGGCCGGTCGGCGACGGCGAGCAGATCGTGGTCGGGCTCGCTCCCGTCGCGGGGCAGCGGACGGCGCTTGGCAGCTCGGTGTCCGCCGGGACGTCGGCGGCCTCCGGGACGCCGGGGCCGGTCTCGGGGACGGTGAAGCCGAAGGCCGGTGAGGCGCTCGACCTCAATACCGCGACCCAGGAGCAGTTGGACGCGCTGCCCGGGGTCGGGCCGGTCACGGCCGCGGCGATCGTCGCGTGGCGGCAGGCGAACGGGAAATTCACCAGCGTCGACCAGCTCGCCGACGTCGACGGCATCGGCCCGGCGCGGCTGGAGAAACTGCGCCCACTGGTCCGTGTCTGACCGCGGTGCGCGACCCGGCGTCCGCACCCGTCGATGTGCGGCTGGTCCCGGCCGCGCTGACCGGCTGGCTGGTCACCGCCGCCGGTATCTGCTGGCCGGTCGGACGGGTGGTCGCGGCGTGTTGTGTCGTGCTGCTCGGCGTGGGGGCGGCCCTGGCCTGCCAGGCGTCGCTCGGGCCGGCCCGGGCCCCCCGGTTGCGGACGGTCGGCGCCGGCCTGGTGGCGGTCGGCGTGGTGGGTGCGGGGTTTGGGCTGGCGATCGCGCTGCGCAGCGACGCGGTCGCTCGCCACCCGATCACCGCGGCGTTCGGCACGGCCGCCCCGGTGACGGTCAGTCCCACCGAGAGCCCGTTGCCCCTCGGGCCGGGCCGACTGATGTTTCGCGCCACCCTGCAGCGCCTGCGCGACGACAGGATGTCCGGTCGAGTGGTGGTCTTCGCCCGGGCGTCGGACTTCGGTGACCTCACCGTGGGGCGGCCGGTGCGGTTCACCGCGCGGATCAGCCGTCCGCGCCGCCATGACCTGACCGTCGCGGTGCTCAACGCGTCGGGCCGCCCGACCATGGGCACCGCCGGGGCGGTGCAGCGCGCCGCCGAGGCCGTGCGCGGCCGGTTTGCCGCCACCGCCCGCGAGACCCTGATGGCGGACCAGGCCGCGATGCTGCCCGCCCTGGTTCTCGGCGATACCTCGGCGGTCACCGGCCAGACCAGCCGCGACTTTCGCACGGCCGGCATGACGCACCTGACCGCGGTGTCGGGGGCCAACGTCACGATCGTGTGCGGGGCGGTGCTGTTCTCGGCCCGGTTGATCGGGCCGCGCGCCGCCGTCGCCCTCGCCGCGGTGGCGCTGGTGGCGTTCGTCATCGTGGTGCAGCCGACGGCAAGCGTGCTGCGGGCCGCCGTGATGGCCGCCATCGCGCTGACGGGGGTGCTGTCGTCGCGTCGGCGACAGGCGATTCCGGCCCTGTCCGCCGCGGTGCTGATCCTGCTGGCGGTCGCCCCGCACCTCGCCGTCGACGTGGGCTTTGCGCTGTCGGTGCTGGCGACGGCCGCGCTGATCCTGATCGCGCCGGTGTGGTCGCGGCGCCTGGTCGGCAGCGGCTGGCCCAAGCCGCTGGCGGATGCGCTCGCCGTCGCCTGCGCCGCGCACGTGGTGACCGCCCCGCTGGTCGCCGGCATCTCGGGCCGCGTCAGCCTGGTCGCCGTGGCCGCCAACCTCGCGGTCGCGCCGGTGATCGCGCCGATCACCGTGCTGGGCAGCGCGGCGGCCCTGCTGTGTGTCGCGTGGCCTGCCGGCGCACAGCTGTTGATCCGTTTCACCGGCCCGGAACTGTGGTGGGTCGTGAACGTGGCGAGGTGGTCGGCCGGCGTGCCCGCGGCGACGCTACCGGTTCCGGCCGGTGCGCCCGGTGTGGTGCTGGTCGCCTCGGCCACCGTAGCGATGGTTGTGGTGGGCAGGCTGGTGTGGCGCTGGCGCTGGTGTCGCCGGGCGCTCGGATGGGCCGGGGGAGCGGCGGCCGTGTGCGCGCTGGCCTGGTCGGTGTCGGGAGCGCTCGCCGGTTAGTCGGTGGCCCGTGACACCATCGGGGGGTGAGCGAGGTTACGCACCTGCACCTGGTGCTGGGGGACGAGGAGCTGCTGGTCGAGCGGGCCGTGGCCGACGTGCTGCGGTCGGCGCGCGAGCGCGCCGGCACCGACGACGTCCCGGTGAGCCGGATGCGGGCCGGCGACGTCGGCACCTACGAGCTCGCCGAGCTGCTCAGCCCGTCGCTGTTCGCCGACGAGCGCATCGTGGTGCTGGAGGCAGCCGCCGAGGCCGGCAAGGACGCGGCCGCGGTCATCGCCGCGGCGGCCGCCGACGTGCCGGCCGGCACGGTGCTGGTGGTGGTGCACTCGGGCGGCGGGCGCGCCAAGGCGCTCGCCACCGAGCTGCAGTCGCTGGGCGCCGAGGTGCATCCCTGCGCGCGGATCGCCAAGCTCAGCGAACGCGTCGACTTCATCCGCAAGGAGTTCCGCGCGCTGCGGGTCAAGGTCGACGAGGAGACGGTGACGGCGCTGCTCGACGCCGTCGGGTCCGACGTGCGCGAGCTGGCCGCCGCGTGCTCACAGCTGGTCGCCGACACCGCCGGTCATGTCGATGCCGCCGCGGTGCGCCGCTATCACAGCGGGAAGGCGGAGGTGAAGGGCTTCGACATCGCCGACAAGGCGGTGGCGGGCGACGTCGCGGGGGCCACCGAGGCGCTGCGGTGGGCGATGATGCGCGGCGAGCCGCTGGTGGTGCTGGCGGACGCGCTGGCTGAGGCCGTGCACACCATCGGCCGGGTGGGACCGCTATCCGGCGACCCGTACCGCCTGGCGTCGCAGCTGGGCATGCCGCCCTGGCGTGTGCAGAAGGCCCAGAAGCAGGCCCGGCGCTGGACGCGCGAAACGGTTGCGGCCGCGATGAAAGTCGTGGCGGAGCTAAACGCCAACGTGAAGGGGGCCGTCGCCGACGCGGACTACGCGCTGGAATCGGCGGTCCGGCAGGTTGCCGAATTGGTGGCCGACCGGGGCCGCTGACGGGCCCCGAGAAGCTCGGGTGCTCAGATCTTGTTGAGCGCCCGCGCCAGCGCCGACTTCTTGTTCGCGGCCTGGTTCTTGTGGATCACGCCCTTGCTGGCCGCCTTGTCCAGCTTGCGGTTGGTCGAGACCAGCAACTCCGCGGCCTTCTCTTTGTCGCCGCCCTCGGCGGCCTCCCGGAACGCGCGGACGGCGGTACGCAGCGAGGACTTCACCGACTTGTTGCGCAGCCGGGCGCGCTCGTTGGTCTTGATGCGCTTCTGCTGCGACTTGATGTTGGCCACGCGTGAGTTCCTTCTTCGAATCGGTGATTGCGGTGCTTCTCGGGGGGCGCCCCACACCCAATAGCGACTGCCCAGGTTAGCAGTCGGTTACGTTTTTTCCCAAAAGGGGAACCCGTGGCCAGCTACAACGCCGATGTGAGGCACCATCTCTAAAGTGAGTCTTCCGAGCCAGCTTGAGGACACCAGGCGGGGATCGCGCGGCGCCGTGGCGCGGCCGGATGCGCGCTCCGAACGCATCTTCCGCGGCTACACCGCGTCGGACTCGTACGCCGACGTCTACTCCAAGGCCTTCGACGAGATGTTCGACGCCCAGGGCACGGTCCGCGGCCCGTACAAGGGCATCTACGCCGAGCTGGCGCCGTCCGACGCGTCCGAGCTGAAGGCCCGCGCCGAGGCGCTGGGCCGCGCGTTCATCGACCAAGGCATCACGTTCTCGTTGTCGGGTCAGGAGCGGCCGTTCCCGCTCGACCTGGTGCCGCGCGTCATCTCGGCGGCCGAGTGGAGCCGGTTGGAGCGCGGCATCACCCAGCGGGTCAAGGCGCTCGAGATGTACCTCGACGACATCTACGGCGATCAGGAAATCCTGAACGACGACATCATTCCGCGCCGCCTGATCACCTCCTGCGAGCACTTTCACCGGGAGGCCTTCGGCATCGTCCCGCCCAACGGGGTGCGGATCCACGTCGCCGGCATCGACCTGATCCGCGACGAGAAGGGCAATTTCCGCGTCCTGGAGGACAACCTGCGCTCGCCTTCGGGGGTGTCGTACGTGATGGAGAACCGGCGCACCATGGCGCGGGTCTTCCCCAACCTGTTCGCCACCCACCGGGTGCGCGCGGTCGACGACTACTCCTCGCACCTGCTCCGCGCGCTGCGCAATTCCGCGGCCACCAACGAGGCCGATCCCACCGTCGTCGTCCTGACCCCGGGCGTGGCGAACTCGGCCTACTTCGAGCATTCGCTGCTGGCCCGCCAGATGGGCGTCGAGCTCGTCGAGGGCCGCGACCTGTTCTGCCGAGACAACCAGGTGTACATGCGCACCACCGAGGGCGAGCGCCAGGTCGACGTCATCTACCGGCGCATCGACGACACGTTCCTGGACCCGCTGCAGTTCCGCGCCGACTCGGTGCTCGGGGTGGCCGGCCTGGTCAACGCCGCCCGCGCCGGCAACGTCGTCATCTCCAGCGCGATCGGCAACGGCGTGGGCGACGACAAGCTCGTCTACACCTACGTGCCGACCATGATCGAGTACTACCTGGGCGAGAAGCCCCTGCTGGCCAACGTCGAGACGTACCGATGCTGGCTGGACGACGAGCGCGAAGAGGTCCTCGACCGCATCGACGAATTGGTGCTCAAGCCGGTCGAAGGGTCCGGCGGCTACGGCATCGTGTTCGGCCCGGAGGCGTCCGACAAAGAGTTGGCCGCCGTCGCCAAGAAGATCCGCGACGATCCGCGGAGCTGGATCGCGCAGCCGATGATGGAGCTGTCAACCGTGCCGACGCAGATCGGCAGCTCGCTGGCGCCCCGCTACGTCGACCTGCGGCCGTTCGCGGTCAACGACGGCGACGACGTGTGGGTGCTGCCGGGCGGATTGACGCGGGTGGCCCTGGTCGAGGGCTCGCGGGTGGTCAACTCCAGCCAGGGCGGCGGGTCCAAGGACACCTGGGTGTTGGCGCCGCGCGCCGCGGCCGGCGCCCGAGAGCTGGGCGCCGCGGAGGTGGTGCGGTCGTTGCCGAAGTCCATCCCGGATCCGGTGCTCGACGGTTCGCCACGGCTGTCGCAGCAGCAGGCGCAGCCCAACGGGGCGGCCGACGAGCAGCCCCAGCAGCAGCAACAGCAACAGCAGAGGATGCTCTGATGCTGGCCCGCAACGCCGAGGCGCTCTACTGGATCGGTCGCTACGTCGAGCGCGCCGACGACACCGCACGAATCCTGGACGTCGCGCTGCACCAGCTGCTCGAGGATTCCAGCGTCGACCCGGACCAGGCATCCCGGCTGCTGCTGCGGGTCCTCGGCATCGACCCACCGGATCACGACCTCGACGTGTGGTCGTTGACCGACCTGGTGGCCTTC
>NZ_LZKE01000154.1:0-2011 GCF_001672675.1 Mycobacterium sp. E2327 | reverse complement strand
CAGCCATCTGCCCGAGCAGGAGGCCGTCGAGCGGATCCGTGCCGACCACACCGCGGCCGCCGATCGGCTGGGTGCGCTGCGAATTGCGCTGGAAGACTTGGACGCCCAGGTGTCGCGGTTCGAGTCGGAGATCGAGGCGGTGCGGCAACGCGAGGACCGGGATCGCTCGCTGCTCAAATCCGGTGCCACGGACGCCAAGCAATTGTCGGATCTGCAGCACGAGCTCGAGACCCTGCTTCGGCGTCAAACCAGTCTCGAGGACTCGCTGCTGGAGGTGATGGAGCGCCGCGAGGAGTTGCAGGCGCAGTTGGACAGCGAGCAGCGCGCGGTCGAGGCGCTGCAGTCCGAACTGGCCGGCGCCCAGGAGGCGCTCGACGCCGCGATCGCCGAGATCGACGAGGCCCGCCAGGCTCGTTCGTCGCGACGCGACACCCTGTCCGCGGAACTGGATCCCGCGCTGTCCGCCATGTACGAGCGGCAACGCGCCAGGGGAGGGCCGGGGGCCGGGCCGTTGCTCGGGCATCGGTGCGGCGCCTGCCGGATCGAGATCGGCCGCGGCGATTTGTCCCGCATCTCGGCCGCCCCGGAGGACGAGCTGGTGCGCTGTCCGGAGTGCGGCGCGATCCTGTTGCGGGTCAAGGGGTTCGACCAGTGAAGGTCGTCGTCGAAGCCGACGGCGGGTCGCGGGGCAACCCCGGACCGGCCGGGTACGGCGCGGTGGTCCGCAACGCGGACCGTTCGACCGTGCTGGCCGAGACGAAGCAGGCCATCGGCGTCGCGACCAACAACGTCGCCGAATATCGAGGCCTGATAGCGGGTTTGGACGACGCCCTGCAAATGGGGGCCACCGAGGTCGAGGCCTTCTTGGACTCCAAGCTGGTGGTCGAGCAGATGTCCGGGCGGTGGAAGGTCAAGCATCCCGACCTGATCGAGCTGCACGCGCAGGCGCGAAAGCTGGCGTCGCGGTTCGACCGGGTTTCCTACGCTTGGGTGCCGCGGGCCCAGAACTCGCACGCCGACCGGTTGGCCAACGAGGCGATGGACGCCGCGGCGGGTATCGACGAAGACCTGACCGAACCCGAGCCGCCGGTTGCCGAGCCGGCGAAAAGCGTTGCGGCCGAGGCCAGGACGTCGCCCGGCTGGACGGGGGCGCGGGGCACGCCGACCCGCCTGCTGTTGCTGCGGCACGGGCAGACCGAACTGTCGGTGGAGCGCCGCTACTCGGGACGCGGCAACCCGGCGCTGACGAAGGTGGGGCGCCAGCAGGCCGGCGCCGCGGCGCGCTACATGGCGGAGCGTGGCGGGATCGCCGCGGTGATCTCCTCGCCGCTGCAACGGGCCTACGACACCGCGGCGGCGGCCGCCAAGGCGCTCGGGCTGGACGTCACGGTCGACGACGACCTGATCGAAACGGATTTCGGGGCGTGGGAGGGCCTGACGTTCGCCGAAGCGGCCGAACGTGATCCGGAACTGCACCGGCGGTGGCTGCGCGACACCGGCACGACACCGCCGGGCGGGGAAAGCTTCGACGCGGTGCTCGACCGCGTGCTGCGGGTGCGCGAACGGGTCATCGAAGCACACCAGGGTGCGACGGTGCTGGTGGTGTCCCACGTGACGCCGATCAAGATGCTGCTGCGGCTGGCGCTGGACGCGGGGCCGGGGATCCTTTACCGGCTGCATCTTGACCTGGCCTCGCTGAGCATCGCAGAGTTCTATTCGGATGGGGCTTCGTCGGTGCGGCTGGTGAACCAGACCGACTACTTGTAGGGGGCGATGGATGCAGCCGTCTCAGCCACTCGATGAGCCCGTTCCCGCCGATGTCCGGGCGCGGGTGATGCCGGCGGCGCTCGATGAGCTTGTCCGCTGGGGTGTGGAGCGGTTCAGCATCGAGGCGATGGCGGAGCGCCATCATCTCGATCCCGCGCTGGTCTACCGCTACTGGGGCAGCCGGCAGCGACTGATCGTCGACGCGGCCCTCGCCGACGCCGAGGCCTTCAGTGCGGTACCGGAC
>NZ_LZKE01000153.1:0-870 GCF_001672675.1 Mycobacterium sp. E2327 | reverse complement strand
TGGCCAAGAAGATCGCCAAGTCCTATGACCCCGCCGAGGCCGTCGTCGTGGCGGGCAAGTGGGTGCGCGGCGAGCTGGATTATCTGCCGGGGACCACCGGGGTGCACTCCTCCGGGCTGGACGCGCTGAACGAAGGCAAGGGCGTCTGCCAGGACTTCGTGCACCTGTCGCTGATGTTATTGCGCGCCATGGGAATTCCGGGACGCTACGTGTCCGGGTATCTGCACCCGAAGCGGAACGCCGTCGTGGGCGACACCGTCGACGGGCGAAGCCACGCGTGGATTCAGGCGTGGACCGGTGGCTGGTGGAGCTTCGACCCCACCAACGACAGCGAGATCACCGAGCAGTACGTCAGCGTCGGCGCCGGGCGCGACTACACCGACGTCGCCCCGCTCAAGGGCATCTATTCCGGGGAAGGGGCGACCGATCTCGACGTGATCGTGGAGGTCACCCGACTGGCCTGAAGGCCGTTAGCCGTGCGGGCCCGGCAGGCCCAACAGCTTGCCGCCCGCGCCGCCGGCCCCGCCGGAGCCGCCGTCGAGGCCGGTGCCGCCGGCGCCGCCGATGCCGATCAGCTGAGCGTTGCCGCCGCTACCGCCGGAGCCGCCCAAGGGCGGGGTTGCCGCGCCGCCGTTGCCGCCCCGGCCGCCGTTGCCCAACAACAGCGCCCCGGAGCCGCCGTTGCCGCCGACGCCACCCGGCCCGGTCGCCCCAAAGCCGGATCCGCCGGCGCCCGCGTTGCCGCCGTTGCCGATCAGCCCGATCGCGGCGCCGCCTTCGCCGCCGTGCCCCCCGACCGGGTGTGTCGCGGTGCCCGCTCCGGCGCCACCGCCGATGCCGCCGTCGCCGTAGACGAATCCGCCCCGGCCC
>NZ_LZKE01000152.1:0-835 GCF_001672675.1 Mycobacterium sp. E2327 | reverse complement strand
ACCTCGGTCCTTGCGGCGACGGCGGCCTTGATCAACTCGGACTTGTTCGGGAAGTAGTTGTACAGGCTCGCGCTGGTGACGTCGGCCGTGCGGGCGATCTCCCGGATGGTCGCGCGCGAGTAGCCGACGCCGGCCACGCACCGCATGGTGGCGACGATTATCCGCTGGCGAGTCTCCTCGCCGCTGGCGCCGACCGGGCGACCTAGCATGCCGTCGAATATAATCGAACGATCAATTAATATCCGGTTCCTGCTCGGAGGTGCGCCCGCATGAACGCCGCGCGGTCGCAGTTGGGGCGCCCGGTAGGCGCCAGCGGCGAGCGGACCCGCGCTCGAATAATCACCGCGGCGATGCGCTGCGTGGGGGAGGTGGGCTACTCCCAGGCGACAATTCGGGAGATCGCCAAGGCTGCCGACATGACCAGCGCGAGCCTGTACCACTATTTCCCGAACAAGTCCGAGTTGCTCACGGCGACCGTCCGGGAGATCGACGAGATCGCGTTGCCACGGGTGCGGTCCGCCGCGGCGCATTCCGATGACGTCGTCGAGCGCCTCGAGGCGATGCTGGACGAGCTGGACAGGTTGCTGCGCGAGTACCCCGACCTGGCGGCCTTCGAGTGGGCGATCCGCGCCGAGGGCGCCGTCGACCCCGGGGCGCACGGCGCCGGCTTCCAGGCGTTCCGCGAGATCATCGAGGGCATCGTCGGACGAGCCGCCAGATCGGGTCCGGTCGAAGCGATCTATTCGTTGATCTACGGGCTGACCGAGCTGGCGGCCACGCTGCCGCCCGAGGACTACCACGCGGCGCTGGGCGCGGCCAAGCGGCTGGTCAGGGG
>NZ_LZKE01000151.1:0-785 GCF_001672675.1 Mycobacterium sp. E2327 | reverse complement strand
ATCGGCTGCGGCTGGGGCGCCACGCTGCGGCGCGCCATCGAGAAGTACGACGTCAACGTCGTGGGCCTGACGCTGTCGGAAAACCAGGCCGAGCACGTCCAGCAGATGTTCGACGGGCTGGACACGAACCGCTCGGCGCAGGTGCTGCTGGAGGGGTGGGAGAAGTTCGACGAACCCGTCGACCGGATCGTCTCCATCGGCGCCTTCGAGCACTTCGGCCGGCAACGGTGGGGCCACTTCTTCAAGATGGCCTACCGGGTGCTGCCGGCCGACGGGGTCATGCTGCTGCACACCATCTCGCGCCCGACCTTCAAAGAGGCCAGGGCCCAGGGCACCCCGTTGACCCACGAGGTCGTTCACTTCACCCAGTTCATCCTGGCCGAGATCTTCCCCGGCGGATGGCTGCCGACGATCCCGTCGGTCGAAGAGCACGCCGGCGACGCCGGTTTCAAGGTGACCCGGATCCAGTCGCTTCAGCTGCACTACGCCAGGACGCTGGAGATATGGGCCGCCGCGCTCGAAGCCAACAAGGACAAGGCCATCGCGATCCAGTCGGAGAAGGTCTACGACCGGTACATGAAGTACCTCACCGGCTGCGCCAAGTTGTTCCGCAAGGGAATCAGCAACGTCGGCCAGTTCACCCTGGCCAAGTAGCGCGGCCCTCGGTCACTTCTCACACGTGAACTGGTTGACGTCCGTGTAGCCCTGGCGGAACAACTTGGCGCAGCCGGTGAGGTACTTCATGTACCGGTCGTAGACCTTCTCCGACTGGATCGCGATGGCCT
>NZ_LZKE01000150.1:0-3384 GCF_001672675.1 Mycobacterium sp. E2327 | reverse complement strand
AATCGAACTGCCGGAACAGCTCGTCGACGATTCCCACCAGTTCGTCGCCGGAAAGATCGTTGGAAAGCTCGTCCAGCCCGGCGATGTCGGCGAAGATGATCGCGACGTCCTGGTGTTTCTGCGCGATGGTCGCCTCACCCTCGCGGTACCGCTGGACGAGCGACTCCGGCATCAGCGCCAGCAGGAGGCGGTTGTTTTCGTTGCGCTGCTCGTTGAGCAACTCCTCCTTGATCGCGAGGTTGCGGCTCATCTCGTTGAAAGCCGCAGTGAGATCGCCGATTTCGTCGCGAGTCATCACCGGAATGTTGACGTCGTAGTCGCCCGAGCTGATCTTACGGGTGCCCTCCTCTAGCCGCCGGACCGGCCGCATCGCCGTCCCGGCGATGAGCATCGAGGCCACGCAGATGACGAACACCAGCGCGGTCACCGCGATAACGAGCGTCTTGCTGAACCGGCCCAGCCGCGCGAAAGCGTCCGAGTCATCGCGCGTGGCCAGGATCGACCAGTGCAGGTTGGAATTGGCAATGTCCAGTGGGGCATAGGCTTCCAATTCCTTGTTGCCCAGGTAATCGATGGCGCTGATGGTGCCGCTCTCCCCGCGCTGCGCGGCGCGAAAGCCCGCTGTGTCAACCGGTTGCACCAACGTCGTGCCCCCCAACCGGATCGCCTTCTCCACGACGTCGGGTGCGGTGCCCGCGGCGATCGCGTCCCGCCTGTATTGCTGGGGGTCTTCAAGGAATTCGCGCGAATCCGAACGCATCAGGCCGTCGGGGCCGGCCAGATAGGTCTCGGTGGCCGCGCCCATCCCGGCTGCCTGCCACTGTCTGCCCGCGGTCATGATGTTGTTGATCTTCGCGATTGGCACCGGGAAGGCCATGACACCAACCATCTTGCCGTTCATCCCGACCGGTGAGACTACCCACGCGTTGGGTGCATCGAGCGCCGGCTGATACGGCTGAAAGTCGGTGATCCAGACGAAATCCAAGTCATTGGAGCGCAGCGCCTTCTGGTAGGCGTCCTTCAAATTCGATTCCCGATAGGGACCGGTCAGGATATTCGTTCCGAGGTCGGGGCCCTTCCGCACCGAATAGACGACGTTGCCCTGCATGTCCAGCAGCAGCGCGTCACGATAATCGAAGCGGGTCACGATGCCGCGCATGTAGAAATCGAAGTGCGCGTTGGCCGCCGTCCACGCGCTCCCGTCGCCGGCGTCCTCGACGGGAAGCGAGTCGGCGGTCGGTCTGGGCGGCGCGGTGTAGTACGCCTGCAGGTACTTCTGCGCCGGGTTGGTCGGCAGGACCGCATTGAGATCGATCGCGTTGCCGGTCACCTTTTTGATCGGCGCGATCATCTGGTTCTCGTAGTAGTTGACCAGCGCCTGCTGCTGGGCCGGGCTGATCGTCGCGTTGGCCAGCTGCTCGAAGCCCGCGGTGAGCGACGTCGTGGCCTCGTTGATGCTGAATCCGCCGCTATAGACGATCAGGGAGTTCGTCACCTCCCGAAACAGCGCCTGCACCTGCCTCTTCTGCGATTCCCGCAGCTCGATCAACCGCTCGGACTCCACCTGCCGCAGCGCGTTGCGGCCGGATATCGCGCCGATGAGCCCGATCACCGACACGCCGAGGATGCCCGAGAGGAGCATCGCGATGAGGATCTTGGACTGGATGCCGAAGCGGAAGCGGTGCCACACCAAAGGCCGACGCGGACCGTGCCGCGGCTTTTCGGGCGATACGGATTCGGGAGCGGATTCCGGCGGGTTTTCAGACGCCGGTTCAGCCATTTTCGGCTCGGTCAACGTCATTTGCCTTTCCCCTCCTTCCGACCGGATTGAGCACCGATCACGCTGCAGACTAACGCGCGCACATCACGATATTGGGGATTGCCGAAAAAGGATCAGCGTCAATGGGCCGGCCACCGCCATTGTGTGTGCCCAATTCGGCCCGACTAACGTCGGCATCATGGCGCGGGTCTGCGTGGTCGGCAGCGTGAACATGGACCTGACGTTCGACGTCGACGCGCTGCCGCAGCCGGGCGAGACGGTGTTGGCGTCGTCGCTGACCTCGGCCCCCGGCGGCAAGGGCGCCAACCAGGCCGTGGCGGCGGCGCGCGCGGGCGCGCACGTGCAGTTCGTCGGCGCGCTGGGCGACGACGCCGCCGCAGCACGGTTGCGGGCCCATCTGCGGGCCAACGGCGTTGGGCTCGACGGGATGGTCACCGTGCCGGGGCCAAGCGGTACGGCGGCCATCGTGGTCGATGCCAACGCCGAAAACACCATCGTGGTGGCGCCCGGCGCCAACGGGCGGCTGACGCTGGCAGGCGCCCAAGCCCGCGAAGTGATCGCCGGCTGCGATGTGCTGTTGACCCAGTTGGAGATTCCGGTGCCGACGGCGGTGGCGGCGGCGCACCACGCCCGCTCGGCGGGGGCGGCCGTCATCGTCAACGCCTCGCCCGTCGGCCGACTCGACGGCGGCTTGGTCGAGCTGGCGGCCGCCGCGGACGTGGTCATCGCCAACGAAGCCGAAGCCGAACGATGGCCCTGGCGGTCAACCCATTTGGTGGTCACCCTCGGCGCGCGCGGCGTGCGGTACAACGGCGCCGACGGTGAATTCGACGTGCCCGCGCCTGCGGTCAAGGCGTTGGATACCGCCGGCGCCGGCGACGTGTTCGCCGGCGTGCTGGCCGCCAACTGGCCGCGGGACCCTTGCGCCAATCCAGCCTCGCGGGCCGAGCGGCTGACCGCGCTACGCCGCGCCTGCGCCGCGGGTGCGCTGGCCACCCTGGTGCCCGGCGCCGGTGACTGCGCACCGCGCGCCGACGCGATCGACGCGGCTCTGCGGGAAGTGTTTCGGTGACCGAGAGCCGTGATGTACCCTCGCTGGCGATGACGGCGGTCATGGGAATTCGCATGCCAGCGACAGCCGCTGCCGACATGGCCCTGGTGCTCTTCGCGATCTTCGGGGTGCTGGGACTCGGCTGGCGCAGCTGGTTGCAGTATCGGCGCACCGGCTCCACCGGTTTCCGCGGCATCAGAACCGGCGGCCCGGTGGAACGCGTCGCCGGCGTCGGCTTCGTGGCGGCGCTGGCGGTGGCGGTGAGCGCCCCAATCTTGCAGGAGGCCAAGGTGGTTGGCCCGCTGCGGGTTCTCAACGAGGTCTGCATTCAAACCGTCGGCATCGTGCTGGCCACGGCGGGCATCGCCGCGACGGTGTACGCGCAACTCGAGATGGGTGATTCCTGGCGGATCGGGGTTGACACCACGGAGACCACCACGCTGGTGCACACCGGCACGTTCGGCCGGATCCGCAATCCCATCTACGGTGCGATGCTCCTGTTCGGGATCGGCATCGTCCTGGTGACGCCGAACGTCGTTGCAGTCGCGGGCCT